>JAJYCH010000336.1 GCA_021778575.1 Planctomycetota bacterium | reverse complement strand
CACATCGGCCGAGTTCGTCCTGATCGGTGTGGTCGGCGACGACATTCAGCACAATGGGTTCACTGTGATCGCAACGGCCGACATCAGCTATTTGCGCTGGGGTACGGATTATCTGCTGGGCTGGGAGAAGGCCCTGCCGGCACCAGTCGGGCACGACCAGGCAAGGGAGACCGACCTGTCTTCCTGGTGGGGGATTCTGGCAACCGCCCGGACGATGGCCCCTCTGGTAACGTTCTTCCGCGAGCGACTGGATTCGAGGACGTGTTACATTGCGGATCAATTCCAGTTCTCCGACGACATGATTGTTGGTCGCCAGATTACGACCGATGGTCAACGAAACGGTTCGTTCGCCATGAGAACCGATGATCTGACGCGAGTCGATTTCGGCGGCTCTTATGAGGGCGGGTTGAAGCGGATGCTTGATTCGATCTGAGACTGATGAGATTCCACTCGCAGTGGGTGTCGGCAACCGGGCTCGACACCCAGATTTTGAATTTAACGGATTTCGCAAAGCAAGGTTTTTCGCATGCTCGACCTCAAATACGTCCTGGCCAATGTCGAGGCCGTCAAGCAGAACTGCCGTGATCGGAACGTCGCGCCCGACGTCGTCGAGGAGGTCGACCGGGTGGTCGCTCTCGAAGCCGAGCGCAAGGCGATCCTCCAGAAGGTCGAGGAGACCCGCCGCCGCCAGAACGAGGTCGCCCAGGCGACCGGCAAGGAGAAGGACCCTCACAAGCGAGGTGAACTGGTCGCCGAGGGGAAGCGGCTGAAAGAGGAGTCGGGGACGGCCGAGGATCAGCTCAAGGTCTTCGACGCCGAACTGAAGCAGCGGCTCGGGCGAATTCCGAACTTAACCCACCCCGACGCGCCGATCGGTCCGACCGAGGACCTGAGCGTGGAACTCCGGAAAGTCGGCACGCCTCGCGCGTTCGACTTCAAGCCGAAGGATCACGTCGAGATCGGCAAGAATCTCGACCTGATCGACTTCGAGGCCGGCGGCAAGGTCTCGGGGACCGGATTTTACTTCCTCAAGAACGACGCAGTCCTGCTCGACCTGGCGCTCCAGCAGTTCGCCATCATGAAGCTGGCGAAGCGCGGCTATATCCCGATCGTGACTCCCGACCTCGCCCGCGTGAGCATCCTCGAAGGGATCGGCTTCAACCCCCGAGGGGAGGAGACGCAGGTCTATTCGGTCGAGAACTCCGACCTCTGCCTGATCGGCACCGCCGAGATCACCCTGGGCGGGATGCACGCCGACGAGATCTTTGACGAGACCCACCTCCCGCTGCGCTACGTCGGCCTGTCGCACTGCTTCCGGACCGAGGCCGGGGCCGCCGGCCGGGCCAGCCGTGGTTTGTACCGGGTCCACCAGTTCACCAAGGTCGAGATGTTCGTCTACGCCACGCCCGAGACCTCCGGCGCGATCCATCAGGAGATTCTCGCGCTCGAAGAGGAGATCTTCACCGAACTGGGAATCCCCTATCGGGTCCTCGACATCTGTTCGGGCGACCTGGGCGGCCCGGCCTACCGCAAGTTCGACCTCGAAGCCTGGATGCCCGGCCGTGGCGAGGCCGGAGAGTTCGGCGAGGTCACGAGCACATCGGACTGCACCGATTATCAGTCGCGCCGGCTCAACATCCGCTACAAACCCACAGGTCAAAAGGGCACGAGGTTCGTCCACACCCTGAACGGAACCGCCGTCGCGCTCAGCCGGGCATTGATCTCGGTGATCGAGAATTACCAGAGAGCCGATGGATTGGTGGACGTGCCGGAGGTCTTGAAGCCGTATATTGGGAAGGATGTGATCGGGGCGAAATGAGCCGATCGAGGAGGCGAGCCGATGCGAAAGGTCAATGAGCTCATCGTTCGAGGAGAACCCGCCGAGGTAGCGAAACTCGTCGAACGGATCGAAGCCGCGCCCGACAATGGATGGAAGCGCGATCGGGAAATCGAAGGGCGACTCTGGCGACCCTCTTACGCGACCCTCGAGCAACCGTCCACCTATTGTTTCACGACGCCGGTGACTGCCGATCAGCCGCTCTCGCATCTGTTGCTCTGGAAAATGCGAGACGGACTTGAAGTCTCGAGTATCCTTCCCGTCGGGCGAAACCGTTTGACCGAGGAGCAATACAACAAAATCCTGGAACAGTTTCAGGAAGGATTTCTCAAACCGGTCGTCGATGGGCTTGATGTCGAGGCGAGGATCGATCCATTTCGCGTCAAGTTGGAGAAAATCGTCTCCCGCAAGTCGTTGGAGAGGTTGAACCACTTCAACGAGACAGCGGACAAGGGCTTGATCGGATCTCGTGATCGCCACGAGTGGTCACGCTTCGTGACCCAGGTTCACATGGACGGTTCAGCACTCGACCTGGAGGAACTGGACTGGTGGCTCGAAGACGCCGGTTGGTCCGAGGAGCCACGTCGACAACTTGTGGAATGGTATGCCGAAGGTCTTTCGATGCTGAAAGACTATGATGAGGCCAGGGTCGATTGAAACGGATGATCACGATCGCTGAAGCGGCGACGACTCTGGCCGGAACGCCCCAATCGATCCTTTGCCTGGATACGTGCGAATTCCTGGACGTGGTTCGAGGCTTCGAGGAGGATGAGAATCATCAGTCGGCGCTGTTTCACCGTCTGGTCGATCCTATGGTCTCCGACCCGACAAAGTTTCAGCCTGTCATCACCGATCTCGTTCTCCATGAGTGGGGTCAAAACCTCGAAGTGGTCAGAGACCGCGCTTCCGCCCATCTTCTGGAAACCAGCCGACGGATCACGCGGGTTGTCAGCTCTTGCGGGCATGTCGACATCAAAGCCACTGGCCCTGCCACTGATTTCGCCAGCTTGCCCGTGGTTCAAGGTCTGATCGATCTCGCGGAACGATTGATGGACCGGGCGATGGTCCTGGAAACGGACGAGGGTTGTATTCAGCGAGCGTTGTCTCGTGTCATGGACCGGCGAAGGCCGTCCCACAAAGGACAGATCAAAGATTCGATCCACCTGGAACACTACCTCGAGTTTTCTCGACAATTGAGCCAGACTGGTTTCTCCGAGCCCATACTCTTTGTGAGTGGAAACAAGGCCGATTTCTGGGATGGACCGCCTCAGCTTCATCGCGATTTGAGAGATGAGTTCGCCGCCGCCGGATTACAATTCTTCGGCAAGCTCGAAGCCGCCCTGGGGCGACTGGGGATCTGATACCTGCGCTGCCCCGAGAATCCTTTCAATGGTCAAGATCATCGGTTTCTTGCTGATCCTGTTCGGGCTCTGGACAGTCCTGTTCAACCATGCCTTCGGAAGCATGATCGATCCCTCGGTTTCTGACTGGGAATGGTGGCTTCAATATTTGCGGAGCACCTGGCCGCTATACCTTTTCAGTCTCGCCCTGATATTCGTCGGGGCCTGGTTGCTGTTCGGTTCGCCGAGGCGCTGGGGGTGGAAACGCTGGACTCCGGTCGAAGAACCCGAGCATTTCCTTTACATTGAGATTGAGAAGTCCCAGTGAACGGCCGGGAACCGACCCGGCATGATGAGGAGGACCGGCCGCGATGCTTCGTAACCCGCTGCTGGTTCCTGACCTTCGCGAGCTGATCCGCGCGGGGGAGACCTTGGCCCTCGCCGAGTTTCTGAGCGATCACCACCCCGGCCACGTCGCCGAGATCATCGAGGATCTGGGCGACTCCGAAGGGGATACCGCGCTCCGGCTCCTGCCCGACCGGACCCGCGCCGAGGTGATGAGCTACGTCGAGCCCGACCGCCAGGTCCGCGTCGTCGAAGCCATGCCGCCGGCCGAGGCGGCGTCGCTGTTGCACCTGATGTCGCACGACGACCGCGCCCACCTGGTCAACCGGCTCGACGACGACCGGGCCGACGAGATCCTCCGGAACCTGGCCCAGGCCGAGCGCGAGGACATTCGCCGACTGGCCAGCTACGAGCCGGGGACCGCCGGGTCGTACATGACCACCGACTACGCCACGCTCCTGCCCGACCTCACCCGTCGCGAGGCGCTCGACCGGCTCCGTCGCGAGGCTCCCGACCGCGAGACGATCGACTATAGCTATGTCGTCGATATCGACCACAAGCTCGTCGGGATCGTCCCGTTCACCCGCCTGTTCCTGGCCAAGCAGCTCGACACCGTCGCCGACATCATGCAGCGCGACATCATCTCGGCCCGGGTCGACGACGACCGCGAGACCGCCGCCCGCAAGGTCGACCGCTACGACCTCAACGCCTTGCCGATCCTCGACGCGTCCGACCGGCTTGTCGGGATCATCACCCACGACGACGCGATGGACATCCTTCGACAGGAGCAGACCGAGGACATTCTCGCCTTCGGCGGCGTCTCGGCACCGGCCGAGGACGACGACGAGGGGAATTACTGGCAAGGACGGATCACCTCCGGAGTCCAGCGACGGGTGGGTTGGCTGATGCTCCTGTTCCTCGGCGGGACAATCACGAGCTGGGTGATCGACGCCTTCGAGGCGATCGACCAGAGCCTGAATTATCTCAAGCTCGAAGTCTTCATCCCGCTCCTGATCGGCACCGGCGGCAACGCGGGGAGCCAGACCGTCGGCACGGTGATCCGGGGGATCGCCCTGAACCAGATCCAGACGGTTGACACCCTCAAGGTCGTGATCCGGGAAGCATCGACGGGATTGATCCTGGGCCTGCTCCTGGGGAGCGTTGGCTTTCTCTTTGCCTGGCACAAGCACCCGGATTACCCCCTGTTCGGCCTGGTGATCGCGCTGGCGATCCTGGGAATCTGCATCTGGGCCAACGCGATCGGAGCCCTCGTCCCGCTGCTGGCGTCCCGGTTCAAGATCGACCCGGCGCTGGTCTCGGCCCCGCTGATCAGTACCCTGGTCGACACGACGGGCCTGGTGATCTTTTATTCGATTGCTTATCTGCTGCTGATCCGGTTCGCATGAAGTCTTGTCGGCTGGGCCAGGAGGATGGCATAATCGTCTGACAGGTGTCGGTTCTGCTCTGCGGACGGTAGGCGACCACCGGAGAATCCTGGTCATGAAGCTGCCCCGGCCGCGCTTTAACGTTCGCGGCCTGATGGTTCTGGTGGCGATCCTGGCGCTGGGATATTCGTTCTTTCAATGGTTTCAGTTGTATCAGAGATGTCGGATGTCGGCGGTCTTCCATGACGAAAAGCAAAAGTATCTGACTCTGGAACTCAAGAACCTGAAACGGTTTCCCCCTTCGGTGTTCGTTTCGCCGTATCGCCGCCAGGAATTCGAGCGTGGCGAACGGGACCGCGCCGAGTCGCTTCGAAAGAAGATCGAGTATCATGGCCGGATGAAGCAAAAATACGAGGAGGCGGCGTCTCGCCCCTGGGATTCGGTCGCGCCCGACCCTCCCGAGCCGAACTGACAAAGTCTTGTCGGGTGGGCTCGGCCCACCAGTCGTAAATTTTTGCCGTGCAATCAATTAAGAGGTGGACCGAGCCCGTCCTGCCACTGGGGAATCGAGTCCAATCCTATCCCGAACGAGGGAGTAACGATGTCAGCCCCTGTCAGCACGCTCCATATTCGCCCGATCGAAGATGGTTCCTGGTCGTTGATCCTGGACGACACGACCGACCCCGCTGCGCTTTATCCTACGGAGGGTCAGGCCATCGCGAGCGTTTACGAACGGGTCGCGGAGCCAGGCGAGGCCGAGGTTCTCATCCACGAGGCCGACGGACGACTCCGGGCGACCGTGATTATCCGGCGTCGACCGTCGATCAAGTCAGGGGAAAGCACCGATCTGGACGACCCCGAGGCCAGGGTCGAAGCACTCCGGATCACTCCGACCAACGCCCGCCTGAAGGCTGGAATTGGCAAGTATCCGCCGCCGCCAGGCGACTTCGACAATGAGGAGATGGCCTTGTGACTCCGGC
>JAJYCH010000335.1 GCA_021778575.1 Planctomycetota bacterium | reverse complement strand
GGCCAAGCCTTACCCTACATTCTCAAATGCTCTCAAGCCGATGAGAAATTCGGAGATAACTGCACGAGTCATGGTTTTGCTTTCATGAGTTGCTTGACCCGTCCCAATCCTTCCTGGGCCTCGGTATCCAGTGGGTCGCGGGTGACGGCCAGGTTGTACCAGGCTCGGGCCTCGGGCAGGCGGCCGAGATCGGCGCAGGCGGCGCCGAGATCGCGCATCAGGATCGGATCGTCGCGGTGCTTGTCGACGGCGGCTTTCTGGACCAGCGAGCCGAGCCGTTCGTGTTTGCGGGCCTGCTCGGTCAAGGGAGCGGCGGCGGCCAGGTCGCCGGTGTTCTTGAGCGCCTGGCCGAGTCCGAGGACCGCCTCCCGGAGGGTCGGCGCGAGCTTGTAGGCGATCCGGAACTGGCGGACGGCCTCGGGTCCGTCGCCTCGGGCGAGCGCGAACCGGCCCCGGAGCAGCGCGAGGTCGACGTCGTCGGCCGGACCGGTTTCGAGCAGTCGATCGGCCGTCTGCGGGTCGCCCCGGTCGAGCGCGATCCGGACTCGCGACGCACGGGCCACCGGGTCGGAGTCGGGCAAGGGGGCAAGCGCGGCTTCGGCCTCGTCGAACCGGGACAGCTCGCGGAGACCTTCGGCCATCCCGAGCCGGGCCCAGCGGTCATTCGGGTCGGCCTCAAGACATTTTTTCAGGGTCTCGACGATCTCGGCGGCTTCCCAGGTCACGCCGCGACTGAGGCACCAGAGGAAGACCTCGGAGTAGGTCAGCGGGGCGACCTCCGAGAGAGCCCGGAAGCAGGCGCTCAGCTCGGCCCGACGGAGCTGCATCCCGTAGATGTAAATCAGCTCGCGGCGGGCCCGTTCCAGCTTCGGGTCAAGCTTCAGCGCTTGCAGAAAATAGGTCTCGGCCGCGCCGTAGCGGTTCTGGCGGAGTTCCAGTTGACCGGCCTGAAGCCGCGCCTGGGGGGCCATCGGGTGGTCGTCGGGGATCTGGGTCAGAGCCTGGCGAGCCTCGTCGTTCCGCCCCTTCATCATCCAGAGCTGGGCCTGGAGCATCGAGTCGTACGGTGTGGGCTTCCGCTGCTGGAGGACCTGTGCGAGGTCGGCCTCGGCCTGGTCGAAGTGCTGGAGCATGAACGCGTCGCGAGCCCGTTGCGAGAGCACTTCCGGATCGGGACGCAGGAAGATCATGACCACGACGACCAGGACGACCAGGACCATCAGCAGACCAAGACTGGCCAGGTAAACGCGAGGTCGAGTCGGGGACGTTTCCAGCTTGCTCATGATCGTCTCTCGGACCTGTCAAATCCTGGGAAATTGGTCGGACGGAGGGGTTGCCAGGAGCCCGCGATCAGGGAGTTCCCTCGACGATCTTGAGCGCCTGGTTGGTCGCGACTTGCTCGCGGACGGTCCTGGCGCCCGAGGGCCAGTCGATGGTGAGCTTCTTGATCTCGGGGTGCGGGCCGACGCCGATGGTCAGACGCGGATCGTTGGCCGAGAGGACGCTGCACCCCCCTTTGCGCTGGCGGTGGATGGTCCGCCCGTCGTGGAGTTCGATGGTCACCCGGGCCCCCACGGCGTCGCGGTTGCTCTTGGTCCCGACCAGTTCCAGGCGAATCCAGTGGTTGTCGGTCGGCGTGTCGTTCCGGAGCAGGGCGGGGGCTCCGTCCTTGTGGTTGATGACGATATCCATGTCACCGTCGTTGTCGAAATCGCCGAACGCGGCGCCCCGGGCGACGTGCTTGGTGGCGAAGTACGGCCCGACGTCGCGAGTGGCCAGCCTGAAGGTTCGCCCCTTGCCCGAGGGGTTCGGGACATTCACGTGGAGCAGGGCGGGCTCGGCGTACTCGGTACTCTGGCCGGCGAGCTGGCGGTTGTCGTCGACGTGCCCGTTGGCGACGAAGCAGTCGGGCCAGCCATCGTTGTTGAAGTCGACCAGACCGATCCCCCAGCCGACGTAAGGCATCGTGTCGGCGCCCAGGCCGACCATCGGCGTGACGTCGGCGAAGGCTCCCTGGCCGAGGTTGAGGTGAAGGGTATTGTATTCAAAGGCGAAGTTCGACGCGATCAGGTCGAGGTCGCCGTCGCCGTCGATGTCCTCGGCGTCGACCCCCATGCCGGACTGGGCGTTGCCGGTGTTGTCGAACGCCTGGCCGGAGGTCTCGGTCGCGTCCTCGAACAGTCCGCCCCTTTTGTTGAGGTACAGGAAGGCGGGGTTCATGTCGTTGGTGACCCGGATATCGACCTTGCCGTCGCCGTTGAGGTCGGCGATCACGGCGGCGAACCCGTGGCCGTCGGTCCGCCCGGGAATCTTCGTTCCGGCGGTATCGACCAGAAACTGGTCGTAGACGTCGGTAAACGTGCCGTCGCCGTTGTTCCGGTAGAAGAAGTGCTTGGTCGTCTTGACCGACTTCGGGTTGCAATAGAAGCGAATCCCTTTCTCGGTGTCGCCGCAGAACCGGAGACTGTCCTCGGGGAAGTTCCAGATCCCGTAATTGGCGACGTACAGGTCGAGATCGCCGTCGTCGTCCATGTCGAGGAACGCGCCGCCCGACGACCAGCCGGGCACGTCGAGCTTGGCGGCGTGGCTGACATCCTGGAACGTGCCGTCGCCGTTGTTCCGGTACAGGACGTTGGGACCATAGTTGCAGAGGAAGACGTCCTGATCGCCGTCGTTATCGACGTCGCCGACGACGATCCCGTGACAGAACCCCTGGTAGCCCAGGCCCGATGGCCCGGTCACGTCCTGAAACTTGCCGTCGCCGAGGTTCCTGTAGAGCTTGTTCGGCCCCTTTTTCACCGAGCCGACCGGGAACAGCGTCGCGGTGGCGAAGTAGACATCGAGCTTGCCGTCGTTGTCGTAATCAAAGAACGCGACGCCCGACCCGTTGGCCGTCGGGAAATGCTTGTCGGGGGTCATTCCCGAGAAATGACGGAAGTCGATCCCGGCCTGCTCGGCGATATCGGTAAAACGGAACGGGCTGGGGTCCTGGGGAGGCGGCGGCTTGACGACCACGTTGTCCAGTCCCGCCAGGCGGTCGTCGACGAGTTTCGACTTCACCTTGGACGCCGCGATCTTCGCCGGTCTCTGGCCTTCGCTGAACTTCGACGGGGCAGCGGGAGCGACGGCCGTGGTTGAGACCGGGGGATTGCAGCCGGCCAGCGGGTAACCGGCTACCAGGAATATCAGCAAGACGCGAAGTCTTGCTCGGGAAGAAGAAACGTGCATCGGGTCTCCTCCAGGGAGAGCGGACGAAATCCATCGATGGGGATGGGATGGGATAAGATCGGAGCCGATCGGGCTCCTCGGAAGTCCGATTGTAACCATTCGCGGGACGATTTGTCCTGGATCGGCTGGTCTTCCTTTTCAGAAAACGCGGCGAATCGGGAAAAGGTTCGATGCGCTCGACCTTGCGGTTTGCGATATTGGCACGAGCCGTGCGAGACTTTGACGCCGGGCCCTGGTCCTGGAACAATGACAGGTCCGCCAACCAGGCGGCGCGGGGTGATCGCGGTTGCAACCGTCAGTCTCGCGCAGGGGTTTTCCGAATTCTTGGAACAATCGAACACGCCGGGCGATCGGATCGCGATTTCCGGTCATGCCCGGCGGCCAATCACGCGATGGTCTTGGGGTAAGCGCGAGGCGTGCCCTGAGAGATCGGTTAGCGACAACTGGGAGGATGCATGAGACGCCGGATCGGACTGCAACGGGTACTCGCCATCGGGGCGATCGGGATCGGAATGGGAGTGACGTCCTCCCTCTTGGCGGATGGACCGCCGCCCCCTCCCAATGCCGCCAAGGCTCCCGCGAGCTACTACGCGGTGACTCAGGCGATCGCCGACGTGACCGAGCCCTGGGACCAGGCCGGAGCCACGGTTCCGGTCGAGGCTCCCGGCTGGCGGGCCTTCTTCGACGCCTTGAAGGCGGAACTGGACCAGTATTCGACGGTCAAGACCGACCGCGAACGACTGCTCTCGCTCGGCCGGATTCACCGGATGGACACCGCCCTGGCGGGAGTCGCCTGGGCTCCGTCGATCAAGGTCCAGACCGCTCTTGGTGAGTGGCTGGCCCCTCGGGTCAAGCTTGCCTGGGCCGAGCGTCGGTTGATCGACTTCGTTGAGAACCACCGGGGCGACTCGCCGGGCTCGACCGAGCACGCCCTGCAATGGAAACGGTTTGTCGACGACGACCTCGGGACCGCCCTGGCCGCTTACGAAGCCGCGAAGACCGTCCAGGCTCGACGGGTCGCTCTCAAGACTCTGAACCGGGTTCTGGGGTCGCTCAAGAAGACTAACCAGTCGCTCGCCTGGCCGCTCTCGACCGAGCTACAGGCGGCGGTTGACTCGCTCTATGACCTGCCCAACTTCGACGTCTCGGCCGATGTCGCGTCGGTCACGCCGTTCCTGTCGAACAACGTGGTGGTCTCGGGACCGATCTATCGCGACGGCTATGTCTCGGAAGTCACCGCCGGGCCGAAGACCGGTTTTGCCCTGGTTCCGAGCGACGAAGGGATCGCCTTCTCGAACAGCCAGCTTGCCTCGACGGTCACGCCCATCACCGACTTCCAGCAGCAGCTTCAGTCGGATCGGCGTGGTCAGAAGCTCGCCAAGCTCTATTACTTCACGGCGGCCTCGTTTGATCAGCCCAACCTGACGATCACCGCGATCATCCGGCCGTCGACCGGCCTGTCGCTTTACCCGTCCTATGCCCATAGCGTCTCGGCGGCGTTCAACGCTCTCCCGATCGAAGGCAAGGGGTTGGGTCGAGCGGTTCTGGCGGTCATCGGACTGAATCGCGAGAAGCTGACCCAGAAGGTCCACGACCAGGCCATCCCCAAAATTGCCTCGGGAGTGGTTCAGGGAGCCAATGAGGAATCGGCCGCGCGAATTCCCGTGGCCGAGGCCGAGCAGAACGCCAAGCTCCGCAAGGTCTTGATCGGTAACAACACGGCGGCCATCAAGGACTTCCGGATCACCGACCTGTCGCTCCGGTCGCGCCCGACCAATGCCCTGGTCTCGGGCAAGGTGGGCCATGTCACGGTTCCCGAGCCGATGGGAGCCGACGCTCCGAAGCCTTCAAGCCTGGCCACGCCGTCGAGCGGGGTCTCGGCCGACGTTCACCTGGGATCGGCGCTGTCGAACGCGGTGGCGGGGCTATTGCAGAACGCCGAGATCCGCGACGTCACCAACGTGATGATCGCCACCAAGGCCGTCGAGCCCGGCGCTTCGCCAAAGGACGGGATCACGATCGGCAAGAACGTCGATTTCGCCAACTTCCTCAAGGTCATCGAGGAAGCCCGGGCCGCCAACAACCCCAAGGTCACGGCGCTCCGGCTCAAGCGGCCTCCCACGGCGCCGGAGTTCGGGACCGACGCCCGGGGGTTCCTGGTCATCATGGTCCTCGACTTCCAGCTCGATGTCCCGGCCCCTCCCGGAGCCGAGAACGGTGGGATTCTCGGTGCCAAGGCCCGGGTCCTGCGGTTCCTGGTCCCGAGCGCCGAGTTCATCCTGTCGTACAAGGTGGCCGGCGACGGCACCAAGCCGCCGACCGAGCTCGACGTCAAGGTCGAGGACTTCGTCCACAGCACCAACAGCAAGGTTCAGACGATCTTTGACGACGAGACCGAGCCCACGACGATGGGGCCGTTCCAGGCGAACATCGCCTTGCTCGGCTTCAAGAACAAGCTGACTCAGGTGCCGATCAAGCTCCCGCTGACGTCGGTGGAGATTCCCGGCTTCGACCTGACGAAGATCTCGCCGCTCGACTCGTCAGGGTGAGTCCGGCTGGTCCTGACCCCGAACGGTCAGCCGATCAAGCTGAACTCCCAGGCCGCCGCGACGGCTCCGGTGGCCGAGCCCACGGCCGCGCTGTCGCCGGAAGTTTCCCGCTGAACGAAGCGTCGG
>JAJYCH010000334.1 GCA_021778575.1 Planctomycetota bacterium | reverse complement strand
GCCCCTGTTCCCGGTGCCGCCCCTGTTCCCGGTGCCGCCCCTGTTCCCGGTGCCGCCCCTGTTCCCGGCGCCGCCCCTGTTCCCGGTGCCGCCCCTGTTCCCGGTGCCGCCCCTGTTCCCGGATCTCCTCCTGTTCCCGGAGCCGCACCTGGCCCGGGCGGTTCCGGAGGACCGAGCACCGGCCCTCCCAAGGGGCGAGGGAATAACCAGAACGGGCAGCCGGGGGCTCCTGGTGATCCTGGCGGTCCGGGGGGACCTGGTAGCCGGTTCGCCGACGAGGGGGCCCGAGGTGGTGGCGGTGGGTTTGGCATGCCCGGTGGTCCGGGGGCGGGGATGCCCGGAGGGCAAGGCGCCGACGTCGCCGCAAACTTCCATACTCCGGCGGGCGGCGTCACAGCCTTCCTCAACGCTCTGAAAGCCCGTGACAAAGATCGACTGACCGAGGCGACGGCCCGTCGAGCCCCCACGGAAGCCGTGGAAAAGCACAAGAAGATCTTCTCCGAGATTGTCGAAGGCACGATCTCCGATGAAGATCTCGACGAGATTTCCAAGTCGTTCGACGGCTTCAAGGTGATGTACCAGCTCAATGCCAAGAGTACCGCTCGGATCGGTGTCGTGGTCGGAAAGCCGACCACCGGCGGCGGACACCTCCAGCGGACCATCGTGGCTCGTCGAGAGAAGGAAGGCTGGAAGGTCGTCGACATCGAAGATCTGTACAACTTCAAGGCCATGCCGAATTTCGGTCGAGGTCGAACAAACGGCAGGCGCTGAGACCGGAGTCGATCCTGGCTGAGATCATCGAGGCTGGCCATTTGTAAAAATGGCCAGCCTCTTTTTGTAATATCTGCCAGGTCTCGGGCGAAAAATGAGAGCTTTTGCCGAAATTTCCTCAAGTTTCGAGCGAATCGAGCCGGTTGCCTGGCGAATTTCCTGGTTGTTCCCGATTTGGCGCGGGAACTGCATTTTCCGAATCTCAATCGACTCGCTTGATTCTTCTCGCGACGTCCTTACTTCTTGACTCCCATACAGCGCCCATGGAAGGAGCCTGCATGGTCTCGTCCGATCTTCGCATCGATGGCGTTCTGGAAGTGGTGGTGATGCTGTTCCAGGTTCTGGGAGTGGCCACCCTCTGTCTCACCCGACTGGTTCCCGAGACCCGCTGGGCCGATCGCGGCCGGATTGGGTTCGTTTTCGCGCTGGTGGGGCTCGGAGTGTTTGGAGCGCTTTGCGGCCGGTTCGATTCCGAATTCGCCCTCTTCGCCGGCGGAACCATGACATTTCTCCTGATCGGCATGATCATTGGAGGTGGTCCTGGTCATGCGACCGCGCCTCGGGTTCTCCGGATCGTTGCCGAGCCGAAGTCGATTGCCTGAGAATTATTTTTGACATAACTCGTCTGAAATTATCGATTTACTACTTCGGGGCCAATCGGCCCCGATTTTTTTTGGTCGGGCGATTTGACGGCTCGCCAATCGTGGGGAAGAGTTCCCTCGGTTCGGAAAGCAAGGACGGCCCCGGCCTCTGATCGACCCCATTGACCCACTTCGCTCCGGTTCTCCCTTCCCTCGACCCGTTTCGGGTCCATTTCCGAAGAACGAGTCTCCATCATCCCCCGACCCGGACGGTGCGTCCCGCTCTCCGTCCTTCAAGTGCGGCAGGGTCGGCCATCGGCGGGAGAAGGATAAAGCCATGTTGCTTGGTCTGAAAAGGATTTCGACCGCGTTCGGCCTTCTGGCCCTGGTTGCCTCGATCGCCACGGCTCAGGCCCCGGCGATGAGCCCGAACCAGACGACCGCGAACGCCGTCGCTTCTGCCCTGAAGTCGAGCCGGTCGCTGTCGGCCTACCGGATCGAGATCGAGACGAACAACGGCGTGGTCACGCTGGCGGGCACGGTCGCCAACGGAACCCAGAAGCGTGACGCCCTGGCCCTGGTGAGCAAGGTCGCCGGCGTCACCAGCGTCGTGGACCAGATCCAGGTGGTCGACGCCCGGGTCCGTCAGGCTCAGTATCCGCAGCAGGTTGCCATGGGCAACCACTTCGGCCACGGCGGCTCGGCCGGGTCCGCTCCGATGTACGAAGGTGCAACGACCGCAGCCCCGGCCGCCGCTCCGGACGGAAGCCCGATGCCCGAAGGCCCCGCCGCGATGGGTGTGCCCAGCGGTGCCGGCCCCAACCAACCCAACTACGCGTGGCCCAGCTACGCTCCGACGGGCAACTTCTCGGCCGTCGGCTACCCGACCGCCTACCCCTGGCAGGCCTGGCCGAACATTGGCCCGTTCTACCCGTACCCCGAAGTCCCCCAGGATTGGCGAGCCGTCACCCTTCGCTGGGACGACGGAATCTGGTGGCTCGACTTCAAGAAGAACTACACCCGTCCGTTCTTCACCCCGTACCCCTTCGGCCTCTTCGCCTACTGAGCCGATCGGGTGACGAACCCAAACCACTCGAAGGTCGTCCGGACTTGCTCCGGGCGGCCTTCGGTCGTTTCGAATGGATCAAGCCGGCTCGGTTCCGTCGGGCTGATCGAACAGGTCGGCCAGTCGGAGCTGAAAGCCGGGAATCACCGCGCCGCCATCGAGAGTCTCCTCGATTGTCAGGACCCGGATCGACCGGGGCGAGTCATACTCATAGACGAGCGACTCGTGAAGATAGAGTACCCATGCCCGTCGGACCCCGGCCGCAAAGTATTCGCGGATCTTCGTCGGGATCTCCTCGGCGTAATTCGTCGGGCTGACAACTTCGACAACCAGGTCGGGAATGACGTCCCAGGCGTTCTCGTCCGGTATCCGCTTTTTCTTCGGCCAGCGTTCGAAGGAGACGAAGGCGGCGTCGGGCCGTCGTTGCAAGCTGGGACTGGAGCGGAGCCGGAAGAGACCTTCGGTGATCGCCTGGCCAAGCTCGCGAGGTTTCGCGTAATTCTGAATCTCAAGAGCCAGGTTGAAAGCGATCCGGTTTGCATTGGCACCCATTGGCGGCAACTCCACTCGTCGGTCGTCGACAACCTCGTAGCAGACGTCATCGTCGGCCGCCACCAGGGCCACTTCGGGTTCGAGGACTTCAGTGGGTGACATTCGCAAGCCTCCTCGGAGCGAGGGTCGGTCGGGATCGCTCTAATTATATCACCGGATGGAAGTCGGGTCGATTTGCTCGATCGAGTGGCCATTTCCTGGGTCTAAACGGCTCAACCCCTTCAAGCAAAACAATTTAGAAGCAAGTTTCGACCGCTTTCGCCGTTCGATCCGACGATCCCGATCGGGCTGACAAGGGGAATTTGGCCTGGTTCGCAGATAATTCCTCACACCCGGACGGTAACTCGTTCGATAAAGACAGCACCTGACCGAGAACCGCGAACGACAAGCCCGAGGGAATGCCAACCCGAGCCTGTCTGATTCATCTGGTTCCGGCGCCGTTGCCGGTGGGTGGAGTCCCCCGGCCCGTTCGCGCACGTTCCCAAGGAGGGGAAGTTTCATGTCCCGATCCGCGCGGCACCAGGGCCCGCTCACCCCGCGCTGGGTACGCGGCCTGCTGACGGGTGCCTTGATGGCCTTCTTCTCCACGAGCTTCGTGGGTTGCGGCCTCGACTACGTCTTCAGGAATATCTCGCCGCTCCACCCGACCGGCTGGTCCTTCGCCTTCCCGATCCTTCCTTCGCAGCAAGCCAGGCTCGAAGCGGACATGAAGCGCGAAGACACTGACAAAGTTCCGATCCTGGACCCGATCCCGGGTGAATTCGCTCCGGCGAGCTGCCTCGATCCGCCCAGTGAAGAAGAAGTCTGGGATAAGGTACCCAAGTTCAAGACCGGATCGCCGGTTTTCTACGAGACCCAGCGTAACAATGTCCGGATCCTGATCGAGAAGATCGGCGAGAAAGTCGACCCCTGCAAGGTCTATCCGCTGGCCGGCCCTTGCCAACTGGTCCACTGCCACTACAAGTGCTCGGTCTACTTCGACGAGTCGTACTGGTCGGACTATCCGATTCCGTTCAACCATCGTAAGGCTCGGGTCGAAGTCGTCTTCATCGACAAGGACCACCTCCGACGATGCGGCGGTCCTGCCACGACCTTCCCCCAGCCCTGATCGGTCTGGTAAGAACGACTTCAGCGACCCGGTCCTCGGAAACGAGGCCCGGGTCTTTTTTTTGGCTCATGTTGGATTGCGGGGTGGTCCAGGAATCCATCATGAGCCAAAAATATCTGATCTGGAAGGGAAAGGGTCGGTTGTGGTGGCTCAACTTCGCCCGGATGATCGCCATCGTTCCCCGGAAAGACGACCTGTCGAGCGATCCGAGAAACCGGCGGTTTCCGCCTGGAACAGCGGTTCAATTCCCGACGACGGATGCGCAAGGTTCCAGAACCCGGGGCAAGGGCGTACTTGCGACGCGGCGCGCCCTTTGTCTGGATCTGACGACGGGCGTCAGGGGACCAGCGTTTCGCGAGAGGCCGGGTTTGCCGTCGACTTCAGGCCCCGTTCACCCCGATGTGGTCCACGTTCGCGGCTTGCACTCCGGGAGGCCCGGGTGAACCAGACGAACTTGAAGTAGTTCACCAGCGCGATCCCGGTATAGGTCACCGGCACGTAGCGGAACCCCCGGCGGATCAGGAACAGCGACCACCGCGCGGCCTGTTCGCCCGAGATCAGCCCCGGCCCCATCTTCGACCGGAAGGCTGACGGCACGATGTGGCGATAGATCAGCCTTCGATCCGAATAGAACCGGCGGGCATGCCTGGCATAGGCCACCTTGGAATCGCGATAGCCCTTCAAGACCGGGTCGCCAAAGCTGGGGTGGCACTCGATCTCCGACCCCACGGCCCAGACTTCCGTGGGGCTAAGCGGCGGGGTCTTGAGCGCCTGGAACCGTTCGATCAAGGCGACGAACGAATCGCAATTCGCCGCCATCGCCTCGTCTCCCTTCGCCCCGTGCGCGAGGACCAGAATATCGGCCTCGATCAGAATCGGATCGGCGGGCGAGGCGTCGTCGGCCGTGAAGTCGACGCCGTGCTTCAAGGTCGTCACCACCGCGCCTTCGCGTTCGAGGAGCCGCGACAGCGCCTCTCCCAACGCTCCCGACCCGCCGGTGAGCGCGACTCGACGCCCGGCAATCTGGCAGGCCGTTCCCATCAAACGATCGAACAGCGTGACGTAAGAGCTATAAAATCGGTCGGGATAAATATGATGGAGCGAGTGATAGTCGGCCGTGACGAACAGGCCACCGTTAAAGTTCCGTCGCCCTTTGCGGGCCTCGGCCGCGATGTGATGCTCGTCCATCCCCCCTCGGATCAGCACCATCACGAACAGGAACGTCTCGACCGCAACGGCCAGAACTACCGGAGCGATCCCGACCAGAAAGTAACCCGCCAGCGTGAACAAGACCTGGTTGAGATATTCGGGAATCACGTGATAGAGCAGGTTGGCCCGAGCATGGCGCGAATCAAACTGAAGCTGATCTGTGTAGAAGTCATGATGCGACTGATGCAACAGGCCCAGCCGTCGCAACAGGCTGAACCGTGACTTGAGAAACCGGTGGAGGACGTAGTGGACCACGTCGAACAGGGTCGACGCCGCCAGGAACAGGGCCAGCCCTTCGACGCCGACAAGCAACCAGTGCCCGACCATTTCCAGGCCGATCATGGGATGAATCTCCGTGGTCCGGGTCCTTCCGGTCGCTCGATCACACCGCGAATCCTGAGACTTGATTATAGCGTGAACCGAGATATCCGGGATGGGAAGATCGCCCAGGTCGGTAAAATCTTCAGCGACGGATCACCCGGACCGGCACCCAGTCCGTCGTGATCGTTCCGGGCCAGAGCAATGTCGCGCGCACGATCACCGCGTCGGGCGCGCTCGCCGCGCGGCGCGACCAGCCGGTCGGGGTCGCCGGTGAAGGCGGGCTGGTCCGCGCCGTGCTGGTCGA
>JAJYCH010000333.1 GCA_021778575.1 Planctomycetota bacterium | reverse complement strand
GGCTGACGACGCCCTTCGTGCACAGCTCGAGATCCCAGCAGGCGAAGGCGTCGTGGTCATGACGATCAAACCGGAGAGCCTCGCCGACCAGGCCGGTTTGAAGCCGATGGATGTGCTGCTCGCCCTCAGCGGAAAAGCGGTCAAAAATGTTGCGGACGTTCGGAAAGTTCTCCTTGCACTGACCAGAGGGGCGATCCCGGTCAAGCTGATCCGCGAGGGGAAACCGCGGCAGTTGAGCGTTGTCGGTCCCGAGCATGGCATCCTGCCCGAAGCCCCCACCGAGTACTGGATCGGCGTGCCGGTCACGCCGGTTGATCCGACGCTCCGGGCTCATCTGACCTCGCTGCCCGCCGAGGTCGGCCTGGTCGCCAATGATGTCGTCAAGGATAGCCCGGCCCAGGCCGTCGGACTGAAGAAGAATGACATCCTGGTCACCCTGGCCGGCAAGCCGCTGAAGTCATCCGAAGGAATGATCGCCGTCATCCAGTCCTCGGGTGGCAAGCCCGTTCCCGTCGAGGTTCTCCGTGCGGGCAAGGCGGTGACGCTGACCATCACTCCGACCCCAAGGACCGAACCGTCCTACATCAAGCGATTCACTGGAATTCCCGAGGAATCGCGATTCCAGGTCCGCCTGGTCGATGGGAAAGCGGTCGTGCTGGAGCAGCGGAACGCGGACCATGCCAAGATCGTGGCCGACTCCATCGTAGTATGGGACAAGGTCGCCGAAGAGTCCATGAAGGGACTGTCCGGCCAGGTTCTGCAACAAAAGCAACTCCAGGATCAGATCCAGCTCAAGCTGCTGACCAACAATGTTCGGGACCAGACTGACGAGCGAGTCGCCCGGGTCGAAGCTCAGCTCAAGTCGCTTTCCGCCAAGCTCGACGAGATCAAGACGATCCTCGAAGGGCTCAAGAAGCCCGAAGCGAAGTAAGCTGGTCGCCCAACAATTCGGGCTCTCCGAAGGATGAAGAAATCCTTCGGAGAGCCCTTATTTCGTTCGAATGGCAAGGACTAAAGCAGTTCACGAGCGCGTCGCATCGTGGAAAACCTCGTAGGGCAGGATTTATCCTGCCAGTCAGACGTCTTCGGCAGGATAAATCCTGCCCTACATGTGTGCGACTCGAGCGCGAACTGCTCTAATCGATCAACGCTCGTAAGCCCGGAGCGGCCGAAGACCATCTCCGCCGGCGGATGCCGCCTTGCCGTTGTCGATCTGGTAAAGCTTCTTGCCGGCTTCGGTGGGGTATTTGCCGGTGACGCAGGCCCGACAGAGTTTGTCGGACGAGAGCCCGACCGACCGGGCGATCGAGTCGACCGGCAAGTAGCGCAGGCTATCGGCCCCGAGATCCTTGGCCATCTGCCGCTGAGCTTCCTCGGAGACGCCGCCATCGGGCAGGTCGACGTACTTGGGGGCGAACAGTTCGTCCTTGCTCGACATGTCGATCCCGTAGAAGCACGGGGCGATGATCGGCGGACAGGCGATCCGGAGGTGAATCTCTTTCGCACCGCCCCGGTCGCGGATCTCGTGGACGAGGGCTCGCATCGTGGTCGATCGGACGATCGAATCTTCGACCAGAAGCACCCGCTTTCCGGCGAGAACCTCGGGAAGCGGCGTGTATTTGAGCCGGGCCTTGTTGGTCCGGTCGGCATTTCCTTCGATGAAGGTCCGGCCGACGTAGCGATTGCGCATCAAGCCTTCGACCGACGGCAAACCGAGCTCGAATGCCATCGCGTCGGCGGCCGCCTTTGCGGTATCGGGGACGGGGACGACGATGGTGCTGGCGTCTCGTGTGACGTCTTCCATCCTCGCCAGTTCCTTGCCAAGTGCCGCCCGACTGAGGTAAACCGAGCGATCGTCGAGAGTGCTGGCGACGTTGGCGAAGTAAATCCACTCGAAGAAACAGTGGGCCAGCTTCGGCGACGGCGCATAACGCTCGATCCGGACTCCGCTGTTGTTGACTACCGCCAGGGTTCCCGGTTCGAGCGATCGGATGTTCTGAAACCCGAGGTTCGCCAGCGGGACACTCTCGCTTGCCGCGGCGAACAGCAGACCGTCCTCGGCGATGCAGAGCGGGCGGAAACCCATCGGGTCACGGGCGACGACAAGGTCGCCGAGCGCGGAGAGCAGGACGACGTTGTACGCCCCGTCGAATTTCTCGGCGAGTCGGGCGAAGACCCCCTTCCAGTCGATCACCGGCCCCTCGCTTTGCAGCTCGAAGCTGAGCGAGTGCATCAGGATCTCGGTATCGGTGTCGCGCTTGAGGTGATAGTCCCCCTGGTCGAGCAACTCCTGTCGAAGATCCTGATAATTGGTGAGCTGGCCGTTGAAGGCGAAGGCGAACCACTTGGCCTTCCGACCATGCTCACGCTCGAACGGCTGGGCGTAGGACTTATCGTCGGCTCCACAAGTGGCGTAGCGGACGTGACCGATCGCGGCGGGGCCTTCTTGCCCCCGCATGATCTTCTCGAATTTTTCTTTCTGGCTGAGCCGGAACCCCTCGGCGACCGTGCCGAGTTCCTTGTGCGTCGTCAGGATCGACTTGCGGTCGGCCTTGTAACTGGTCATGCCCGAGGCCAGTTGACCCCGATTTTGCATGTCCTGGAGCAGTCGGGGGATCAGACGGCTCACGCTGTTGATGTCGCCGGCAATAGGCGCCAGCCTGGAGACCGAACCGTTCTCAGCGTGGCGATGGTAAACGGCTGCCACGCCGCACTCGTGGTTCAATTCGCCCATGGGCTTTGGTTGGACCCTGTTAAGCTCGGCCCGTCGGCTCGAAACGGGCCAGGGAGGAGAGGGGAACAACGAGCTCGGTTCAGATCACCCGACTTCGCCTAGGCGAGATCGGCACCCGGATTATAATGCGAAGGAGGTCTACAGACAACCTTCACGATTGAGTCATTGCTCCAAAAGCATCCTCGGAATGAGACGATCCGTCACCTTCCGGGAAGTCGAAGGTCGGTGTACGCTCGTCTGACCGATGGTTGATTTCGGTGTTTCTGGGAATTTCCTCGAAAGGTCGACCCGCGATGGCCCGTGACCTGGTCCGTGATGAGGTTGTTCATTCCGCCCGGACCTGGGTGGTCAAGGTCGGCACCAGTGTCTTGACCGGACCCGACGGCCGGCTCGACCCGGAGCGGATCGGCCACCTGGCCGAACAGATCTGCGCGGTCACCTCGACCGGCCGCCGCGTCGCCCTGGTCAGCTCCGGAGCCGTGGGCGCGGGAATCGGTCAACTCGGTCTGACGAAGCGTCCGGATAACCTCCGACAGCTACAGGCCGCCGCAGCCGTCGGCCAATCGTACCTGATCCGCGCTTATGACGAAGGATTCCGTCGTCACGGTCGCCACGCGGCGCAACTCCTTCTGACGCACGAGGATTTCGATAGCCGACCACGTTACCTGAACATGCGGAATACGCTCACCGCGCTGTTTGAATACAACGCCGTTCCCGTCATCAACGAGAACGACACGATCAGCGTCGACGAGATCAAGTTCGGCGACAACGACCAGCTCGCCGCCATGGTCACCAACCTGCTCCAAGCCCCGCTGCTTGTCATTCTGAGCGTCGTCGATGGTCTCTGCACATTCGACCCGGGATCGGCGGGGGTGGGTGAGGTAGTCCCCCTCGTCGCGGACCTCGACGCCGTTCTCGGCCTCGCCGGAGACAGCCGTAGTAGTGGCGGAACGGGCGGAATGCGGAGCAAGCTCGAAGCCGCCGGGCTGGTCACCCGAGCGGGCGGTTCGGTCATCATCGCATCCGGAAGGAAGCCTGATCCTTTGACCCGGATCCTTCAAGGAGAAGCGGTCGGCACATTGTTCCTGGCTCGTGGGCAGACCCAGGCGGCCCGGAAGCGCTGGATCGGTCTGACAGCCCGGCCCAGGGGGCATCTGGTGGTCGATGCCGGGGCCAGAACCGCACTCGAATCGGGCGATAAGAGCTTGCTAGCGATCGGGATCGTCGACGTCGTCGGAGAATTCGGCAAGGGGGACGTGGTCGGAGTTCGCGACGTCGCCGGTCATGAATTCGCCCGAGGCTTGACGAATTACCCCGCGCTCGACGCTCGGCAGATTCGCGGGCTCCGGACCGAGCAGGTCCGGGGGACCATCGGCTCGACCCTTTACGACGAGGTCATCCACCGCGACAACCTGGTTCTGACTCGCTGAGGATTGCGACGCGATGGGCTTCAAGGCATTGGCAGGTTACGGAACTCGAACGGGATTTCGGTCGAGGCTCGGATCATCGAGTGATACCGGATGGTGGCCGGGACCGCCGGTATTCCTCGGCTGACGATGGTGAGATTCAAGCGGGTCTGCTCACCGTTATAAAACGTTCCGGACGGGAACCAGGGCAGCGACTTACCCTCGGCATCGACGATCTCGATTTGTTGCTGAGGAGTATCGGGACGGTATCCCAGCGGTTCCCCGGCTCCGGCCTGGAGAGGCGCCGGGATCGGACCTTGTTGCGTGACGGAAATCTCGATCGAGCCGGTCCCCCCCACGACGGGCGGCTTGTACGACTGGATCGAGAGTGCCACGTCGTCGTTCTCAAACGTCTTGCCTGCGGACCCCGTGATCGGGATCTCCAGCGGGTCGGATTTACGCGAGGCGACCGTAACCGGGATCGTCCCGCGAATCAGTCGGATTTTTTGACCGGCAACCTCGGGACGCGACAGGTCAATCCGGACCCGGACGACCGGCGCGGCATTGAGCCCGTTGTAACCAGCCATCATTTGATAAGTGGTCGCGTTCAAAGGGTCCAGGAGCGACTGGCCCTTGTCGTCGATTGCGACCGTCAACTTCGGCGGGCCGTTCTGGGCGATCGAGAGTCGAGGCTCGCTCACGACCAGGAGTTGCAAGAAAAGCTGGCGAGCGGCATCCGGACTGACCGGCCTGAGTTCCGGGCCGCCGCTCACCAACCGGCGCCGCCCATTGAAGGGTTGATCGCGACGGTCCGAGAGCTGGATCTCACTTTGATAGTGGACGCTATTGAGCAAAACCCGAAACGGACCGAAATCGGATGACGACTCGGGCCCGGCTGTCAGTCCATCATGCAGCAAGAGCGTGCCGTCGCGTTGACCGAACGGAACCTGAGCACCAGGAATATAATGAAGCTCGCCCGCCACGCAGAGGGCATCGACCGCTTTCCAGAACGGCAGTGGCTCCAACGACTTGACCGTGATTCGACGCCCCTGGACCGTGGCGATTTCGGGTGGATTCAACGCGAGCGAGAGCCCTGATTGATCGTTGATCTTCGTGAGAATCCGCCCGACCGAGACGTCCGAGAAATCGAGCGGGACCATGGTCGGTTGGAATAGCAGCGAACTCTCGATCTTGCCGATCAACGAGAGAGCCCGGCTCTGGACTTCCAGATCCTTGGAATTTCGAGCGGCTTTAAGCAATGCCAGCGCCGAGCGGCCCTGGCGAAAAAGTGCTACCTCGGCGGATTCACGTTCGACGAATCGCGGAGATCCCAGCCGGTCCACAAGGGGAGCCAGATCGTCGCTCGGTGAAAACCCCAGGACGATGAGGACCAGGTTCAGACTGGCACTGAGCATCGAGGCTCTCCGTCGAGTTCGGCTGGGAAAAGTCGCGACCGGTCACCCCAGACCGGGCGGCAAGACCGCCGCTAGTCCACTCATCATATCTCAAGTTCACAGGAATTCCACGCTCGGGCCTTCGAAAATCAAGGGTGTCCCCGGATTTTCTGGGGTTAGCCAAGTCGGAGAGTCCGCAGCGAGGTCAAACCGCATCAGCGAAAAATGTAGGGTGGGTCGAGCCTAAGCGAGCCCCACCATCAATGCGTGGTGGTGCTCGTTGCACTCGACCCACCCTCCGCGGCCGCAGTGCACCCCCAGAAAATCCGGACAGGCCCGCAGTTGACCGACCTCACGAGAATCCCGAAAAATTGTCTGGTATGC
>JAJYCH010000332.1 GCA_021778575.1 Planctomycetota bacterium | reverse complement strand
CTGGGTTGTCGGGGTCGAGGTGTAGAGGGCCTCGAACTGGGCCAGGAGGGTGGCGTTGCCGGTCAGGGTGGTTCCGCCGGCGTAGGAGGAGACGAGGCTGTTCTCGAAGCTGCTCAGGGCCGAACCGCTGGTAGGTTTGAGGCTATCGGTTTGCAAGGTCTGGAACGTGGTGTGAATGGCGGTCAACTCGGCGACGGTGGTTCCCGAGGCGCTGAGGACGGTCTGGACCTCGGTCTGCAACGCCTGACGCGCCGTGGCGAGCGTCGAGGACGTTGAGGAAGTGTTCGTCTCTTCGCTCGAAACCGAAGCCGAGAACGAATGGACGGCGGCCTGTATATGGTGGACCCCTCCGGCGTGAGAGAGGACTTTCCGCTCTTCCAGGCCGTCCCAGGAAAAGCTCATGCGCTGGGACCGGCGCGGTCGGGCGGTCTTCTGCGTGGAAGATAGGGGAAGGAATTTCCAGGTGAATTTCATCGGGACGACTCCAAAGGTTGTGAGCTTCGGGAAAGTTGGACCTGGTTCGGGATGAGAAATCCGGACCCGCCAAGGGACCGTCTCGGTGGACCAGGGCCGTCAGCGTCCGTTTTGAAGGAGAAGACCGCAGACCGTTCGTCGCCTTTCCGCGTCATCCCTGCTGGGCGGGTCGGCGAGAAACAGACGCCTCGGGCCTCTCGACTGGCCCGAGACGTCCCGGATAGGTCTCTCCTGAAAAGACGACGCTCATCATCCCTTCCCAGACATTGCCTTGCGCGACCGGCCCCGAAGCGCGCCCGAAAACCAGAAATTGTCCGAAAGCCGTCCGGTGCAAGAGTGCATGGTCTTGACGGCAAATCTTTCCTCCGCCCAAGATGGAGTCACCCAAGATGTTCTAGATTGAAGTACAATCCATTGCTCGGTGGACCGACGGGCTCACCTTGGCGGGATGCCGAGGATTGTCGCGATCGGTCTTTCGCTCCACTCAGAGTCGGTTACCTCCTTTCGGTCGTTTCCCCCGACGGCCTGCCGATCTCTCGACCGCCGCGTCTTGAACTCAATCGGACCATCGCTGGAGCGTCTCGATGGAATTGCTCCCGGCTCGGAAGACCAGGCCCGCGCTCGTTGTCGAGCTGCTCGAAGACCGGCGATTGCCGAGCCAGATGGCGCTGGCTCCGGTCTGGGATCATTTTGCGCGTCCCGTGGGCTGGCAGGCCGAGACGGCTCCGTTGTCGAGTGGCCCGGTGAATCCCGGCGGTGATCCCTCGTCCGGCTCGAACGCCATGGTCGAGTCGCGGACCGTGGTTTGTTCCGTGTCTCCGGCGTTGTCGGCTCCGGCCGGTGGCCTGTCGACCGAGTCGATCAGTCAACCGCAGGCAGCAGCGGTCGAGAATTCGGACATCGGACCGACACCCAAGCCCACGGAGACCGAGATCCCGGCTTCCAGCGGTCCTCTGGTTGAGCCGGCCACTCGCGGGTCGAGAGCGCAGACGGAGCCGATCGCCAGTCCGCCCGCGTCGATCCCGCCGGCGCTGGTTTCGCGGGCGGAGACGTCGTTCTCGCTCGGGCGTTCGCCGTCCGAACTGGTTCTGACCTCGGCCCGGTTCGAGGCAAGCTCCACCCCGACCGAACCGGGTCCGGTGTCGCCGGGCCTGACCCTGCCGGTTGTGGGCCTGGTCGGGGCCGCGTCGTCGACGGCGGCGGGGTCGAGTCCGGAACCGGTCCGGGGACAGGTGACAACGACCCTGCCGCTCGGACCGGCTCCGGCCGCCGTGCCGATCACCGCGGTGGCACTCCCGGCGTCCGTGACCAGGGGGGGCGTGGGCGTCGCCGCTGCTCCCGAGGTTCCGATTGTCCCGGAAGACGCGCGATCGTCCGACGTCGGGTTCGCTCCCAACCTGGAACGGGCGACCGAGAGCCAGCCGGAATTGTCCGACCCAACCAACGTGCCCGAGCCGGCTCTGGCCGAGATGATCCAGAGTTTCTTGCCGTTCGATCACTCGGTCCTCGATCGGGCGATCAATCAATTCCTCGAACCGCTCGACGGTCTGACCTCGTCGATGCCCGAGCTTCGAGGGCCGATCGGGCTGATCGCGGCCTCGCTGGCGGTCTCGGTCTCGGTTGTCGCCGTCGAGGTTGCGCTTCGACTCCGGCGGGTTCGCGAGCAAGAACAGGGCGGACCCGACGGTGTGAGCCCGGTGGTGTTTCCGGGACTCTGATCGGTTCGCGAAGGAGTTTTGATCGTGAATTCCTCCCCGCTCGATACGCTCCTGGTGAAGCTGGCGAACGGCGAAGATTCGGCCGCCGAGCGCGTCTTTCGCGACTACGAACCGCTGTTGCGTTCGATGGTCCGGCGTCGCCTGACCCCGGTGCTTCGCTCGAAGTTTGATTCGATGGATGTTATCCAGTCGGTCTGGGCCGACCTGCTGGTGACTTATCGCTCCGAAGGCTGGCAATTCCAGGATCGCGACCACCTGAGCGCGTTTCTCGCCCGGGTGGCCTCGAACCATTTCTTTCTTCATTGCCGACGGAACCGTGGAGCGCTCAAGGCCGAGCGATCGCTGCCGCCCGATGCGTCGCCCGCGTTACCGCTATCGAGCCAGCCCCGGCCGAGCCAGGTGGTCCAGGCCGTGGAACTCTGGGAAATGATTCTTGAGACCAGTCCGCCGGCTCACGCCGAGGTCTTTCGACTCAAGCGTCAGGGGTTGCCGCTGGCCGAGATCGCGGCCCGGACCGGGATGCACCCGAGCAGTGTCCGACGGATCATCTACGAGCTGGCGAAGCGCCTGGCCGAGCAGCGTTCGCGAACGTCCCGGATGCTCGGAACACCGCGCTGAATGGAATCGAGAGTCGCGCTATGGACACCCGGATCGACATGTTCGACCCTCTGGCCAATCCTCGGGTCGAGGCGATGGTGGCCGCCTGGCAACGTGGCGAACGTCCGACGGCCGAAGAATTTCTGGTTCCCGAAATCGATGATGAGATCGCCATCCGCTTGATCTTTGAAGAGTTCTGCCTCCGGCAGGAAGCGGGACTGACGGTCGACCCTCGCGACTTCGCCGCCCGGTTCCCGCGCTGGTGGCCCGAGCTGGAGCTGTTGCTCGACTGTCAGCGGCTGATGGAGGCCGCGCCGACCTCGACCGCTCGCTTACCCGGTGAAGGGGACGAACTGGGCGGGTTTCATCTGATCCGGGAGCTGGGCAGGGGGGTTCTCGGCAAAGTGTTTCTGGCGACCGAGGCCGCTCTGGCGGACCGGCCGGTCGTGGTCAAGGTGGCCCCGCTGGGTCGCGGCGAACATCTCTCGCTGGCCCGGCTCCAGCATATGAACATCGTGCCGCTCTACTCGGCGCAGCGGCTGCCGCAGAGGTCGCTCCAGGTGTTTTGCATGCCGTTTCTCGGAGGGGCCTCGCTCGCTCAGGTTCTCGACCTGCTGCGCGGCGTGGAACCGTCCCGGCGGACGGGGAGCCAGCTCATCGAGGCTCTCGACCAGATCCAGCGCGGTTTGCCGGCTCGCGTCGAGGTTCGCGGACCGTTCCGCCGCCAGCTCGCTCGGTCGTCGTATGTCGATGCGATCGCCTGGATTGGACTTTGCCTGGCCGAAGGTCTGCGATCGGCGCACGAGCGTGATTTCGTTCATATGGACATCAAGCCGTCGAATATCCTGATCGCCGGCGATGGCCAGCCGATGCTCCTCGATTTTCACCTGGCTCGGGAACCGATCGCGGCGGGCGAACCACCGCCGACGGAGCTGGGCGGCACGCCGGGTTACATGGCGCCCGAGCAAGCCGAGGCGCTGGTCTCGGTCGTCGAGGGGCGGCCGACCACCACGCGAGTCGATGGCCGGGCCGACCTTTACGCGCTGGGGGCGGTTCTCGACGAGGCGTTGGGGGGGGCGAGGTCGGCCTCCGGAGTTCGGGTCTCGTTGACTCGCCGCAATCCCCGGGTTTCGATCGGCCTTGCCGACCTGGTCGCCCGCTGTCTCCAGCCCGACCCGGCGGCTCGCTATCCCGATGCGGAGTCGCTCGCGGCCGATCTTCGGCGGTTTCTCGACGGCCAGCCGCTCCGAGGGGTCCCGAACCGAAGCCTGGCCGAACGCTGGCGAAACTGGCGGCGTCGAAGCCCGCAAGGGCTCCCCCGGTTGATGGTGCTGGTGGTCGCGGTGGTCGTGGCGTGTTCGGCGCTGGGGTTGCTCCGGGCGATCTATCTCCAGCGGGTCCGCGAGGTCGAGTCGGCGCTGCACGATGGCTTAACCGATCTGGATCGTCGCCAGTACGCCGAGGCCGCACGAGTCTTGAAGCGGGGCCAGGCCCTGGCGAAGGCCCTGCCCGGCGCGGTCTCTTACGACCCGGCGACCTGGGTGCCGCTTCTCGACGGTCTGGACAAAGGGCTCGCCCTGGCCCGGTGCCGCTCGAAGGCCGATGAGCTTCACAGACTGGCCGAGCTCGTCCGGTTCCGGTACGGAATCGACCCGCCTCCGCCCGCCGAAGCTCGCGTCATGATCGACCGGGGCCGGGAGATCTGGCGGGGCCGCGAACAACTCCGCGACCCGCTCGGCCAGCTCCATCCGAACGTCCGGGCCGATCTGCTCGACTTCACGCTGGCCTGGGTCAACCTCAGCGTCCGGATGGCCCAAGAATCCGAGCAAGAGCGCACCCTCGACGAGGGGCTCCGCGTTCTCGACGACGCGGAGACGCTCCTCGGTCCGTCCTCGGCGATCGACCGCGAACGACGGACCATCCTGGGGCGAGGGAATGACTCGGCGGCGTTTACCGCGCCGCCGAGATCGGCTCGCGACCATTTTGATCTGGGCGTGTCGCTGATCCGAGCCGGCGATTTCGCGACCGCCGCCGACCAATTTCGGCTCGGCCTGGTGCTTCGCCCGCAGGACTTCTGGCTCAATTTCTATCAAGGGCTGACGGCCTATCGTCTCGAACGGTTCGACGAGTCCGCGAACGCCTTCCGGGTCGCGATCGCCCTGGCTCCCGAATCGGCCGAGTGCTACTACAATCGAGCCCTCGCGCTCGGGGCGCTCGGGCAGATCGATGCCGCGATCCTCGACGATACCCGGGCCCTGGAAATCAATCCGGCGCTGGGAGTCGCCGCGCTGAATCGGGGCATTCTCCGGTTCCAGTCGAAGCGGTTCGCCGAAGCCTCCGACGACCTGAACCAGGCACTGACCCTGGTCTCGTCGCGGGCCGAACAAGCGCTGATTTGTTATAACCTCGGGCTGGTCGAACTCGCCCGAGGCGATCGATCGGCCGCGATCACCCACCTCGACCGGGCCGTCGAGCTCGGTCACCAGCCCGCCCGAGCGATCCGAGACCGGCTTGAGGCCGAACTCAAGACGTCTCAAGGGGGAGAGGTGCGGCGAGCGGCTGCCGGCTTGCTGGATTTGGGCTTGGAGAAACCGAGAGCGACCAGGAGATCGTCCACGGTGTAGTGGGTGATCATGTCATGACGCCTCGACCGGGCTTCGTCGAGGATCTGTTTCATGAAGGCCACGACATCGCCCGGTCGGACATGGCCACCACCTGGGCCATCGCCTGGCCCATCTCGGTGCCGGGAAAGAACGACAGTTCGCAGAGCGAAACCTGCTGGATGCTCCGGGTGTTGATATCCTGGACGCCGTCGACGTACTGGAAATAAAGCTCCAACTGGCTGACGATGAACCCCTCGACCTGTTCGGGGCTCATGCCGATGTCGTGACCGGACGCCTCATCGCGAACACCGTTGGATTCATGGCCCGAACTCCCTCTCGACTCTTGTCTTGGCGGAACTGAAGATCAAGTCGGTGATTTGTCGATCTCTATCAGGCGCGAGGATCGATCGCCCGGTCGAGGTCCTTCAAAGGGGGAACCCTCGGGGAAGTCCGTCTCAAAACATGGCCCGTGGTCACCGGAACCGAGGCCGGAATGAAGCGAACATCGTGACCGGTTCGGTCGGAGGAGGGAAGACT
>JAJYCH010000331.1 GCA_021778575.1 Planctomycetota bacterium | reverse complement strand
GCTGATCACCGCCGTCTCGCTGGAGTGCGGCTATCCGGCCAGCTCGATCCGCGAGCGGGTCTATTCGGGCCCCTCCGGCCACGGGATCCTGCTTTACACCGGATCACCCGACGCCGAAGGCACGCTCGGCGGCCTGGTCGAGGCGGGGCGGCGGATCGACCTTCATCTCGGGGCGGCGCTCGGCCTGGGCGGACTTTGCTCGAACGATCCCGTCTGCGCCCAGCACGAGCCGGCGAACACCCATGTCTGTCGGTTCCTCCACGGTGCCGCCTGCCACGGTTGCCTCCTGATCGCCGAGACCTCCTGCGAGCAGTTCAACGACTTCCTCGACCGGGCGCTGGTCGTCCCGACGGTGGACGGCTTGGGGGCGGAATTCTTCGGGGCCGATGACCCATGAGCGGGCACTTCGAGCGACTTGGCGAAGACGACCTGCGAAGCCTGGCCCTGGCGCTGCGGACCGGCCGGCTCTCGCCCCCCTACGGAGTCGCCGCCGCCCGTCGCTTCATCCCCGGCCCCGAGGCCGAAGATGTCGCCACGACCCTCCAGGGACTGGCGGGCGAGGGGTTCCTGCCGGGGCAGCTCGCCCGGATGCTCGAACTGCTCGCGGCGGATCGCGCCTCCCGGCCGCACCCGGGCGATCTGATCGAACTGGTCTGGACGGGCCCGGAAGCCGGAGGGGTGGCCAACCGCGACACGGGCGTCGTCGTCCGTGAGCTGTTCGGCGAGGCAAAGAGCACCGTGATGATCTCGGGCTACAGGATCTACCAGGGTCACGCCATCTTCCGGTCGCTGGCGGAGCATATGGACCGGGATACCGATCTGAAAGTCCGCATGTATCTCGATGTGCACCGGCAAGATGGGGACTCGTCGGCCGAGTCGGCCATCATCGCTCGTTTCGCCGGCTGGTTCGCCGATCAGGTCTGGCCGGGTCGACGATTGCCCGAGGTGTACTACGATCCCAGGTCACTCCAGTCCGAACCCGGCCAGAGGTCGAGCCTACACGCCAAGTGTGTGGTGATCGACTCGGAACGATCGCTGGTCTCCTCGGCCAACTTCACCGAGGCTGCCCAGTTGCGAAACCTGGAGGTCGGCGTACTGATCCACTCGCCGGACTTCGCCGAACGGCTGACCCATCATTTCGAGTCGCTAGCCACGAGTGGCTTGCTCCGGCCGATCCCTCTCAACGGTCGTTGACCGATCCGTTTCCGCAGCCGTCTTCCTGGCCGACTCCGGTCGAACCACTCCCCAGATCGTTGAGGTCCTCGGGTTGTCGCGGCGGGCCGTCCCGCGAGGAATTCAAAAAATGTCGCCGGTCTGATCGACGAGATCGCCATCGCCCATCTCGATAGACCCGTCGTGAATGGAATCCGTTCGCCTCGACGCAGCTTGGGAGATATGCTGACGGGAACCACTTGAGCGGTTGGACCGAGAAACTTCCGGATTTCCGGGAAGATTTCTCGGTGCTCGACGTTCTTCCTTCAGCAGATCATCCTGGCCAGGATTCGGAGACGCTTGTGATGTCGAAACGTCGGCTCGTTCGTCTTGTCTTTGTCGGGTTGATTGGTTTGATGGGGTCGGGGCTTTGGCTGCTTCGAGCCAATGGAGCGAGCGACGACCCCAAGAAGGTCGCCCTGCTGGTCGGTGTAAACCGGTACAAGACGCGGATCCTTGCGGATAAGCCGCTGGAATATGCCGAGCGGGATGTCGAGGAACTGGCCAAGGTGCTTCGCGGTCAGGGGTTCGAGGTCCGGACCTTGACCGGCGATCGGGCGACGAAGGAGGGGATCGACGACGCTCTCAAGGAAACGCTCAAGGGACGCGCGGCCGACGACCTGGTCGTTCTCGGTTTCGCCGGGCATGGGGTTCAGATGCCGCTGGTGGACGAGATAGGGAAGCCCGTGCTCGATGCCCGCAACAAACCCTTGAGCGACGCGTATTTCTGCCCGGTCAACGCCGTTTTTGGGCGGGGGGAGTCGATGGTCAGCCTGACCCGGCTGTTCGAACGGCTCAACTTCGAGGGCGGCATCAACCTCCTGCTGGTCGACGCCTGCCGCGACAACCCCGACCCCAACCGCTCGCTGGGCGGTCGGGTCCGGTCGCTCTCGGGGGATGAGCTGGTGGGGCGGTTGCCGGGGAACTCGGTGATCCTGTTCAGTTGCTCGGCCGGTCAGCGGTCGCTCGAGACCTCGAAGGCCGGCGGCGGGCATGGGGTGTTCTTCCATCACGTGATCGAGGGTCTGAAAGGGGAAGCGGCCGACCCGGCGACGGGCGAGGTGGGCTGGGATGACCTGGTCGGCTACGTCCGCAAGAACGTGAACCGCAAGGCCAAGGAATGGGAGCCGGCGCTGGGCGAGGAGGCCGACAAGACCATGAAGGGCCGGCTCCAGGACCCGCACCAGCTCAGCAACCTGGTCGCCACGCCGGTGCTAGCGAAGGTGGCGATCAACCGCCAGCCGGTCGACATGGCGAAGACCCGTCCGGTTGATATCGCTCCGCCTCGTCTACCGTCGCGGAAGTCGCTGGAGAACACGGTTGGTATGAAGCTAGTGCTGATCCCGGCGGGCGAGTTCGACATGGGCTCGGGCGACGACGACAAGGAGGCTGACACCGATGAGAAGCCGAAGCATCGGGTGCGGATCACGAAGCCGTTTTACCTGGGCTCGACCGAAGTGACGCAGGGGCAGTATCGGGCGGTCACGGGGGAGAGCCCTAGCAACTTTAATGGGTCAGATGACTTGCCAGTCGAGAAAGTTTCCTGGAATGATGCGATTGCGTTCTGCAACAAGCTGAGCGAGAAGGAGGGTTTGAAGCCTTACTATCAGTTTGGCGCGGGGTCGAAGTCGGGTGGTGGTGGTTATCGTTTGCCGACGGAAGCGGAGTGGGAGTATGCGTGCCGGGCGGGTTCGACGACGCAGTATTCATTCGGTGATGACGCAAGCTCGCTCGGCGAATACGCCTGGTTCGATGGGAACTCAGGCAACAAGACGCATCCTGTGGGCCAGAAACGCCCTAATTCCTTCGGGCTTTACGACATGCATGGAAACGTGTGGGAGTGGGTGTGGGACGGCAAAACTGGCTACACGACTGCAAGGATGGATGATCCCATGGGTTCGGTTGAGGCTGCCTCGCGGGTGAGCCGGGGCGGGAGCTGGATCGACAGCGGCAGGAACTGCCGGTCGGCGTACCGCAGCGGCTTCGACCCGTCGAACCGGTACTACAGCTTGGGTTTTCGGGTCGCCCGAGTCCCGTGAGCGAGCATGCAAGCAGTGCTGCGTAGTCCCCCTTCCGGTGATCGTGGCGGAGGCGGAGCAAGTAGGGTGGGCACTGCCCACCATCCCCAAGTCCTTGCCAGGCAAGAAGATCAGTTGGTGGGCAGTGCCCACCCTACGGCTCGCTTTCCCGTCGGTGCGTCTTCGCTGACGCTCGACACACCCTACGATTTGATGATCCGGACAAATCGTCGGCGTTTCGGAAATTGTCGAAAGATCGGGCCGACCGCTCCGTTATCCTGTTCGAGAACGAAAAAAGGGCCGGGTTCGACGCGGGAAATCGTTCCCCACGCGGCCCGGTCGGGACGGCCCTTCGCCTGGAGATTTGACCATGTCCGGCTGGAAGATCGGGATCGTCGTCTTGATCCTGGGCGGTTCGTCGGCTCTCGGGGCCGATGCCCCTTCGGAGCTAGCGGGAAAAGCTCGGGGGGTCTTGAAGCAGTATTGCTTCCGGTGCCATCACGGCACGGGGTCGGAGGGAGGTGAGTTCGACGTCGGCAAGCAGGCGGACCTGCTCGACAAGGAGTTCCACGACCCGTCGCTGGTCGTGCCCGGCAAGCCGGAGGGATCTTATCTTTATGCGAGGGTGACGGCGAAGTCGAGCCCGATGCCGCCCAAGGCCATCGCCGAGCGCCCTTCCGAGGCGGACAAGGCCGTGCTCCGCGACTGGATCGCCGCCGGGGCCCCGGGTTTTCCCGACGAGTCGACGCATCGGCCGTTCGTCACGCTGGAATCGGTCCTGAGTTCGGCTCGCGACTATCTCCGCGACGAGCGGAAGGTCGACCGGGCCGACCGGCACAACATCCGGTTCTTCACCCTGCACACCCTGGCCAATGACCCGGCGCTGTCCGACGCCGACCTGCGGATTGCCCGGGCCGCGCTGTCGAAGGCGATCAACAGCCTGAGCCGCAAGCCGGGGATCGTGATCCCCGAGGCGGTGGACCCGGCGAAGACGGTTTACGCGGTCAACATCGCCGACCTCGACTGGGATCGTGCCCACCTCTGGCAGGCGGTCGAGCGGGCGTATCCTTATGGGTTGTCGTACGAGTCGTTCACCGACAAGTCGCTCGACCCACTGGATGAAGAAATTTGTCAACTGACCGGCGCGGACCTGCCGATCATCCGGGCCGACTGGTTCATCGCCACGGCGACCCGGCCACCGCTTTATCATATCTTGCTGCAAATCCCCAAGGATGCGCGAATCCTCGAGCATGACCTGGGCGTGAGGATGGTTGAAGACTTCCTCAAGCCCCGTCCCGAGCGGATCGCTCGCGCGGGGTTTCCTCGGAGCGGCGTCTCGGGGCAGAACCGGATGGTCGAGCGGCATGACTCGCGGGAGGGACAGTATTACTGGAAGAGCTACGACTTCAAGGCCGACAACGCCCGATCGAAGCTGACGCGGTTCCCGCTCGGCCCGCTCAACCTGTTCCCTGAAGGCCGGCATCCGTACCCCAACCAGGCGTTCGTTCACGACGGCGGCGAGATCATCTTCGGCCTGCCGAATGGACTGCAAGGGTACTTGCTCGTGGATGGCAAGGATGGACGGATCGACGCCGGGCCGATCGTCGTGGTGGCCGATTCGCTCAAGACCGGCGGGACGGCCGAGGTGATCAACGGCGTCTCGTGCATGGCCTGCCACAAGCACGGGATGATCCCGTTCGAGGACACCATCCGCAATAGCTCGGCCGTCTTCGGCCCGGCCGAGGAGGCCGTCCGCCGGCTCTATGTCGAGAAGCCGGTGATGGACCGCCTGGTCAAGCAGGACGCCGACCGATTCCTCGCCGCCCTCGAAAAAGCCACCGGTCCGTTCCTCCGCGATGGGGCCGACCAGGACAAGCCGCTCCGCGAGTTCGCCGAGCCGGTCTCCGAGGTCGCCCGCCCTTATCGGCTCGGCTTTCTCGACCTCGCGGCCTTCGCCCGCGAGCTCGACGTGAAGGACCCGCAGACCATCGCCCGGGTCGTCGGCGAGACCAAGCTCAAGCGGCTCGGCCTCGACGGATTGCTCCACGAAGGAGTGATCGGCCGGGCCGAGTGGGAGGCGACGGATGGGCTTTCGCTGATGCAGGAGTTGGCGAAGGAACTGCGATATACGCCCAAGCCGATCCGGTGATTCATATTCATTCGACCACATATTTTTCGAGGGTTCCGTCGATGAGATCTGTTCTTCCATTCTACTTGGCCGCGTTGTTGCTGACCCTGGCTTCGTCCCGGTCAAGCTTCGCCGAGCCCGAGCCGGTCAACGGACTTTCCGACGTGATCAAGATTGCCGCCGAGGAGGTCCTGAAGCTGGCCAATGGGCAGCCGCTGTCGATCGGTCAGGTCACGCCGACGGGCCTTCCCGACGCCAATGGAGGCCCGGCGATCGGGCTGTTGCTGAAGCTGGAGCTGGAGCGGCAGAAGCCGGGGATCGTGCTCGAGAAGGACGCGCCGTTCGAGGTCAACGGCACGTTCGTCTTCGGCCCACACCCCGACGCGAGCGAGGCAACTCTCGGCCAGAAGGCCCTGCGGCTGATCTTCCGGATCGTCGACACCCAGACCGGCGAGGAGACCCCGCTCCGCCTCTCCCGGTTCTTCCTCCAGGACAATACCACGATCGCCCGCGTTCTCCAGCCCTCCGGCTCGCTGCCGACCGGACCGCCCGGCGACACGCCCGAGAAGCGT
>JAJYCH010000330.1 GCA_021778575.1 Planctomycetota bacterium | reverse complement strand
AAGAACGAGAGCGGCATCGAGCGCGAGCACCTCGTCCCCCACGGCAAGTACCTCCGCGTCCACGGCGGCGCCCGCGTCCGCGCCGGCGACGCCCTGGTCGAAGGCCCGCTGGTCCCGCACGACATCCTCCGGATCTCCGGCGAGGAGGCCGTCCAGCGCTACCTCCAGCGCGAGATCCAGAACGTCTACCGGTCCCAGCGCGTCGAGATCGACGACAAGCACCTGGAGATCATCATCGCCCAGATGCTCCGGAAGGTCCGCGTGGACTCGGTCGGCGACACCGGGCTGTTGCCCGGCTCGGTCATCGACAAGTTCGAGTTCCGCAACACCAACATGGAGCTGATGAGCTGCGTGAAGATCAAGGACCCCGGCGAGACCGACTTCCGCCAGGGTGACATCGTCCCCCGCGACCACTTCGACCAGGAGAACATGCGGGTCGAGCAGGCCGGCTCGAAGAAGGCCGAGTGGATCAGGCCCAAGCCCGCCTCGGCGAGCACCCAGCTCCTGGGGATCACCAAGGCCGCCGTCCAGTCCGAGAGCTTCATCTCGGCCGCGAGCTTCCAGGAGACCACCAAGGTCCTGACCGAGGCGGCGCTCGCCGGCAAGGTCGACTACCTGGTCGGCCTCAAGGAGAACGTCATCCTGGGCCACCTCGTCCCCGCCGGGACCGGGTTCAAGAGCCACCAGGAGGCCGAGGTCCGCATCCGCCCCGAGGCGCTGGAAGCCCTCGCCGAGAAGGGCCCCGGCTACAGCCGCTATCCCAAGGACGAGGCCGTCGCCCCCGCCGGCAAGGCCGAATGATGCGACCGGCCTTCGGGTTTCCGTGAGTTCCGATCGGCCCGGCGTCCCCTTTTCCGAGGGGACGCCGGGCCATCTTCGTCCCCGTCCCCGAGAGGAGATGATCCCTCATGGCGACCGTCGCAACGCGGATCGGGCCCGCCGACAATGGCCGGAAGATGACGATGGAGGAGTTCCTCGAGGCCGACGAAGAGCCCGGATATCGTTACGAACTCGCCCGAGGAGTCCTGGAAGTGACCGAGGTCCCCAACGACCCGCACGGGCAAGTCGTCTGTAATTTCTATGACCTGGCGTCCAATTATCGGCGTTCGCATCCCGGAGTCATCCTCCGCTATGGCGGCGGCGATGAGTTTCGGCTCTGGATGCCCGGGATGGTCTCGGGCCGCAACCCCGACCTCGGAATCGTCGTCCGAGGTGCGATCAGGGATCAACGCGGGAGGTTCAAGCCGGCACTGGTCGCCGAAGTGGTTTCCAAGGGCTCCGCGGATCGTGATCACCGGGTCAAACGGGATGAATACTTGGCCTTCGGCCTCCAGGAATACTGGATCATCGACTTCGTGGCCAGGAAGATGACTCTCCTCATCCGGGACGGAGACGTCTGGGTCGAACGACCTTGCACGGAGGATCAGCCGATCCCCAGCCTGGTGCTCCCCGGCCTCGCCTCGACCGTGTCCGAACTCTGGAAGGATCTCGACGCCTACGACGAAGCCAGTTTCGACGACGAGGAATGACCCTGCAGGGCCTCAACGAGCAGGTCATTTGCCGCCGACCATCGATACCGCTCGGCCAGACCCCGGCCGATCTCGACCTTGCGAGTGCGATCTTCGGGATGATCGAGGAGGTCGCGGAGGGTCGCGGCGATCGCTTCCTCCGAGGCCGGGTCGAAGTACCACCCGGCCTCGCCGCCGATCTCGGGGAGGGCCGTCGAGTTGGCCAGCGCGACGGGGATTCGCTGGGCCATCGCCTCGACGGCCGGGATGCCGAAGCTCTCGCAGGTCGAGGGGAACACCAGCGCCGTCGCCTCGGCGTAGGCGGCGAGCAACGCCCGACCCTGACGGTAGCCGGGCATCCTGACGATCACCTTCCGGCCCAATCCCTCGATCGCCTCGCGGATCGGCCGGGCCTCCCCCTCGGAGCCGGCACCGAGCAGGACCAGGCCAAGTTCCCCCTCGGCGACTTCCCTCAATCGACCGGCGGCCTGGACCAGCTTGACCAGGTTCTTGCGGGACTGGAAGCTCGCCACCGAGATCAGGTACGGGAGGCCGGGCGGCAATTTCAGGTCGGCGCGGACGCCCGCCCGCTCGCGGTCGGTCGCCTCGCCGAAGAAGATCTCCTCGGCCGCGTTCGGGACCTGCGCCACCTTCCCCCGGCAGTCGGGGTACATCGCCAGGAGCTTCTCGGTGTTGAACCGGGAGACCGAGAGCACCAGGTCGGCGCGGCCGAAGACCTTGCTCAGGAGGGCCTGACGCCTCGGCCCGCCGAACCGGACGTCCTGGAGGACGTCGTGGCTGGTCACGGCGAGCCTGGCCTTGCGGGTCGGGACGTACATCTCGCTCGGGCAATAGACCCAGTCGACGGCGCCCGTCCGCCATTCCAGGGCCGGCCCGTTCGCCAGCCTCCAGAACCGGAGGGCGTCGCGGGTCGAGACCGGCAGCTCCTTCCGCCTCAGGGATTCAAGCCGCTCCCAGTAGGCCAGGCCGTCGGGCTCGGAGATCCGCCCGGTCACGACCGTCAGCGCCACGTCCGGCCGCTTCGCCAGCCGGTCGAGCTGCCCCAGCGCGTGGCGGGTCACGCCGGTCGGGCTCAGGCAGGCGTTCATGTCGAAGAGCCAGGCGACCCGCATCGGCGACGTTTTCTCGATCACGGGTGCAAGATCCACCAGGTCATCATCGCCAGGCAAACCACCGCGCCGGCCACCACCCACCAGGGCTTTCGGTGCGAGATGTCGTCTGGCGACAGGTATCGGCCGCATTCCGGGCACCGCTCCGCGTCGTCGTAGACCGACTCGCCGCAGTGCGGGCACGGCATCGTCTCGTCGTCGTCCCGGTCTTCCTCGTCGTCGATGTCGTCGGCGTAGTCGTCGCGCACGATCATGGCCGCCTCCGGGGTGGTCAGGCACAGAGGGTAGAGCACCGGGCCGAGGGTGTCAACCCGCCGATTTTCGGGGAGATTCTTGACAAATGCCGGGGATCGGTTAATCTGATGGCTTCCGCGTCTTCCGGTCGCCGATTCGTTTTCGAATGTGCGACGACCGTGGATGGTCCGGGGGCGAGGTTGGCCTCGTCTCGATCCGCGATCGGATCATTTCCCGGAATAACCAGGGCGCACGAGACCGTCTCCGTCCCATGCCCACGATCAATCAGCTCGTCCGCAAGCCGCGCCGGCCGGTTTTGTACAAGACCAAGTCGCCGGTGCTGGAAGCCTGCCCGTTCAAGCGGGGCGTCTGCCTCCAGGTCAAGACGATGACCCCGAAGAAGCCGAACTCGGCGTTGCGCAAGGTGGCGCGCGTCCGGCTCTCGAACGGCAAGGAAGTCACCGCCTACATCGGCGGCGAAGGCCACAACCTCCAGGAACACTCGATCGTCCTGGTCCGGGGCGGCCGGGTCCGCGACCTCCCGGGCGTCCGCTACCACATCGTCCGGGGCGTCCTCGACAGCCTCGGCGTGGCCGACCGCAAGCAGGCCCGCTCCAAGTACGGGGCCCCGGCCAAGAGCGCCGCGCCGGCCAAGGGCGCCAAGAAGAAGTAATTGGAGGAAGCGGGTAGCAGTCAGCGGGTAGCGGGTAGTCAAGACCGGGATGCAAGCGAACGACGGCCGCTTGCCCGTCTGATCCCCATCGGCCCCTGTCTTTTCTACCCGCTACCCGCTACCCGCTACCCGCTCATCGACTGAAGGACGCACGAATGGCCCGCAAGTTCACCGCCAGCAAGGCCCAGCTCCGGCCCGATCCCCGGTTCGGCTCGAAGCTGGCCAGCAAGTTCATCAACTGCCTGATGTACGACGGCAAGAAATCGGTCGCCCAGAAGGTCTTCTACGACGCGATGGAGCTGATCGAGCGCCGCCTGCCCAACGAGAGCCCGCTCGACGTCTTCAATCGGGCCATCGAGAACGTCAAGCCGATCATCGAGGTCCGCTCCAAGCGGGTCGGTGGTGCCACCTACCAGGTGCCGATGCAGGTCAACAAGGTCCGCCAGCAGACCCTCTCGGTCCGCTGGATCCTGATGTCCGCCCGCGAGAAGAAGGGCCGCCCGATGGCCATCAAGCTCGCCGACGAGCTCATCGCCGCCTTCAACCGAGAAGGCGCCGCCATCAGCCGCCGAGAGAACATCCACCGGATGGCCGACGCCAACAAGGCGTTCGCGCACTTCGCCTGGTGATTATCCCGGAAATTCCGTCCAGACAATGGGGCCATGCATGCATGGCCCCATTTCGCCCTCTGACGCTTTTTTGAATTTCAATACCGAAGAATTGTCTTTATGTGTTAAGGAACGAACATGGACGTTGTCACTCAAAGCCTATTGAAGGATTTTGCAGACAGCCAAAAGATCGATACGCTGCCACAATCCGAGCAATTCGAGGCGTTTGTCAATTACATAGTGATTTCTGATATTTATCCTGAGGAATTCGATTATAGCGTTATAGCAACTGGTTATGGGGAATTTGGTCTCGACGGAATTGCGATAGTATTAAATGATTCGATTATCGATGACGAAGAGCAGGTTGAAGATGTTGTGTCCAATATTCCGGTATTGCAAGTCCAGTTTATTTTCATTCAGTCGAAGATGGGTTCGTCTTTTGACGCTGGAGACATGTCAAAATTTTTCCTTGCCGTTTTGGATTTTTTTAAGGAACAAGCGAGCTTCATTCAGAATGACCGAATCCTTGAGCTTCAGCGCATTAAAAATCACCTTTTTGGAATGGCATCAAAATTCGTCCGAGGATTGCCAAAACTCTCACTCTACTATGCAACGACAGGCTCTTGGACCGAAGACAAAAATCTTTGTGCAATTCGTGATGGTTTCTTGGCGCAAATGGACAGCCTTCACATGTTCTCTGGAGTAACTTTTCATCCCTTGGATGCCTCAAAAATTCAGCGACTCTATTTTCAAACAAAGAACGCTTTTCGCGTGACGATCAACTTCGATAAAAATCTTTCATTGCCTGAAATACCCAATGTTCGAGAATCATATATTGGATTGTTGTCAATCACTGAGTATTTGAAGATGATCACTGATGATGATGGAAATGTTCGTCGCCGACTCTTTTTCGATAACATTCGGGATTTTCAGGGTGATACTCCTGTCAACAAGTCAATAGCGAACACTCTGCAGTCGGACACAAGTATCGAATTTCCTCTTCGGAACAACGGAATTACTATCGTTGCTCGCAAATTACAGAGAGTCGGCGCTCAATTCACACTTGAAGATTTTCAAATTGTGAATGGTTGCCAAACGAGTCATGTGATTGTTGCAAACGGCAAGCACGCTGATCAGGGTACGACGATTCCAATCAAGATCGTGGCAACCGAAGACGAAGAGGTCACGAGACAAGTAATCATCGCTTCGAACCAGCAGAACAAGGTTGATCAGGAAAGTTTTTGGGCGCTCGATCCGATTCACAAAGCAATCGAAATATATTTCGATTCTAAAATTGATGACCAGCGACTTTATTATGAACGCAGGCCAGGTCAATTCAATGCAGCTAATAAGGTCGAGAAAGTGCGAATTATTACCAAAGATTTTCTTCTGAAAGTGTATGCTTCAATTTTTCTCGAACAGCCGAACCAAGTGGGCCGGTATTACAAAGATCTGATCCCGCTCATTGGGAAAGAGATCTTTGCCCCCGAGCACGAAGTGCATTCCTATTACACAGCTGCTTACATGGCATACCGACTGGAATTCATGTTTCGCACACGGCGTATGGGAGCAGAATGGAAGCCATTTCGATTCCAACTTGGGATGGCGGCGCGATTGATATTAGAACGTGATTTGGGTTTGACTTCGAAGAAAAAGCGTTCTCAAGCGTACTGCATTGAAATAGACGCGACAATGCATGACCCTGACAAAGCACAGCCTGTCTTCGAACAGGCGACACAAGCAATCTCAAAGGCGATATCCGAACTCAAGGAGCAGGGC
>JAJYCH010000329.1 GCA_021778575.1 Planctomycetota bacterium | reverse complement strand
TGTAGGGTGGGTCGAGCCTAAGCGAGCCCCACCATCAATGCGTGGTGGTGCTCGTTGCACTCGACCCACCCTCCGCGGCCGCAGTGCACCCCCAGAAAATCCGGACAGGCCCGCAGTTGACCGACCCCACGAGAATCCCGAAAAATTGTCTGGTATGCCCGGTTGGCGGTGCTAGAATAAGAGATGGCATGGTTCTTGCCTTAAACGAATCAATGTCACGGAACGCGCGAGATCCCCGATCCGCGCTCCAGCTTGGCGACGGGGAAAGTCTTGGAGACCGGTCATGGTTACCAGAACTTATCGAACGATCCCCCTGGCCCTGGTTTTGCTTGGCCTCGGGTCTGTCCCCTCGATCGTCCGGGCACAATCTAACTCCTCGTTTAATCCTTATGGAAACTCGGGTTACCAGGATTATCGTGAGTTCAGCTATCCGTCGTACTCGAACAATCCCGCCTTGCCGGGTCAGGCCCGCTTGAACGGGGAACCGATGATCACCCGGCCCCGATCCAACACCTATCGTCAGTCTCTCGACGAGGACGATGGGGACTTCGAGTCGAATCTCTCTCGTCGAGGCTCCTCGGCCGGCACGCCTTATAACGAGGCTTATCAGCGGCTCAACCGCCAGTACAAGAACATTTACAAGCCGAACAACAATCCCCAGAACCAGGAATTTGTTGATCGGATGAAGAAGCGGGATCAGGAATACGCCGAGGCTCTCCAGGAAAAGGACCCGGTCAAGCGCTCGCAAAAACTCCGGCAACTGGAGCGGGGCTCGACGGATAAGTCGGCGTCAGCCGCACGGCCGAAGGAAGCGGCGACGAGCCGAGCACCCGAGCCTAACGCGCCAAGTCGGGGATCAGCGATCTCGCGAGCCCCGGCTCCCAATTCCTCGACGACCCGTCGGACCGCCCCCGCCCCAGCTCCCGGCACGGCTGCCCCTCGGCGTTCGGGAACGTCGACGGCTCCGCCCGTCCCCGGAAGTCGTCCCGCGAACGGGACCGGCACGAGAGCGCCCGCCACCCGGAGCGCTCCGCCTGACCCTTCGACGATCGCGGTGCCTCCTCCAGGCTAAGCTGGTCCGCGATTTATGAAGCCAGCAGGGGAGCGTTTGGACGCTCCCCCTTTTTTTTGTCAGAGCCCGTTTCAAGAGGATGGATCAGGTTTCTTGACTTGCGAAAAGCGAAGGCAAAGTTCGTCGGTCCCCCCTTGCGATCCCGCGATTCCCGCGTATGATCGACTCCATCGTGGAGATGAAGTGATCTACCGGCAACTTGCTGGGATCTTTTTACGCTCGACTTTGTGAAACTCTTCACAAACCGGTCGTTCGGTTTGAAGTGGGTCCGACCATCATGGATACGGTGTTCACTCCGATTTTCTTGTTTGTGATGATCGCGATCGCAACGGCGATCGGCATGATCGTGACGAGCGAGTTTCTCGGTCCGAGGAAGCGGACGGCGGTCAAGCAGATGCCGTATGAGTCGGGCATGGACCCGATTGGCGACGCCCGACAGCGGTTCGACGTTCGTTACTATCTGGTCGCGATCGTCTTCTTGCTGTTCGATGTCGAACTTCTCTACCTGTATCCCTGGGCGGTGACGCAGTACAGCGCGGAAGCCACGGTTGCCTCGGCCGCTCCCGATCTACCCGACCTGCCCGCTCCCGTTCCGACGGGAATTCCTCGCGAGTTCCGAGGGCTGGTTTTCGGTGAGATCGTCGTCTTTATTCTCGTCCTCGCCGCGGCTTATGCCTACGCCTGGCGAAAAGGGGTCTTCACATGGCGCTAGGTGTTCCCACATCGGGCGGCCCTGGTTCGCCGCTCGTAAATCCGACCGGATCGATCGCCGGATTGAAGCCCGAGGGAGCCGTCGAAGTTCCCGAGGGAACGATTCTCACGCGTTTGCAGGACGCGGCGACCTGGGGTGTGAATTACAGCCGAAAAAACAGTCTCTGGCCCATGCCCTTCGCCACCGCGTGTTGTGGGATCGAGCTCATGGCCGTTGGCGCGAGCCGGTTCGACATCGCTCGGTTCGGTGCCGAGGTCATGCGGTTCAGCCCTCGGCAGTGCGATCTGATGATCGTGGCCGGGCGGGTCGCGATGAAGATGATGCCGGTCCTTCAGCGAATCTGGCTCCAGATGCCCGAACCGAAGTGGTGCATCAGCATGGGGGCCTGTGCCTCGACGGGCGGAATCTTTGACACCTACGCGGTGGTTCAGGGGATCGACCGCTTCTTGCCGGTTGACATCTACATCCCGGGCTGCCCACCCCGGCCCGAACAGATCCTCCGGGCGATCATGGACCTTCAGGCCAAGATCCAGAAGGGGGGCTCGACCTTCGGCAAGAACGGTCTGCCCGAACTTCAAGAGCGCGAGAAGATGTTGCTCGAAAAGCAAATGCTGCCTGCGGGACTGGCTCTGGCCGAGGAGCGAGGCGACGAGGCTCGTTACGGCTATCGTTTGCCGGGTGGTGCCGGGCTGGTGGGACGCGACGAGACGAAGTGAATCCGTTGGCCTGTAATTTGTTGCGAGTTTCGCGCGAATTGAACCCGACTCGAGGATGAAGCCGTGACCGAGGCCGCCACTACGGACGTCGATCCCCACGCCGGGACACTCGAAGCGCTGACGAAGGTACTGGGTGGAGCAACGCTGGAAACGGTTCGCTTCCGCGATAATCTTCGAGTCTTTCTGAAATCGGACCAGTTGCTGCCTGCTCTGGTGGCGTTGAAATCGGAACTGGCGTTTCAGTTGATCGAGATCGGTGGCATCGACTATCTGGCCTATCCGGGGCGAGCGTCGGGTTCGAGCCGGTTCGAGGTGCATTATGTGCTGCTCAACCAGGACAGCCATGAACGATTGATCCTCAAGGTTGGTGTCGAGGAATCGCGACCGAGTTTGCCGTCGGTCGTCGCTCACTGGATCGGTGCCGACTGGATGGAGCGCGAGATCTTCGATATGTTCGGGATCTCGTTCGAGGGCCACCCCGACCTCCGGCGGATTTTGATGCCCGAGGAATTCACTGCTTTCCCCCTGCGCAAGGATTACCCGCTTCGAGGTCGCGGCGAACGCCACAACTTCCCGCGACTGACTCGCGACGAATCCTGAACGAGTGTTGACTTACCGATTTCATTGACGACCCGCCGCCCACGCAGGTGTCACGATCATGCCGGCCAATTTGCTCGACGAACCCGAGATCGAATCCGAGCACAAAGAGTATCACTGGACGCTCAACTTCGGGCCGCAGCACCCGGCGACCCATACGACCTTGCGTCTGGTCCTGGAACTCGATGGCGAACGGATCGTCAAGGCGACGCCCGACATCGGATATCTTCACTCTGGTTTCGAGAAGCTCGGCGAGCATCTCAACTTCAACCAGTACGTGACGATCGTCGACCGCAAGAATTACATCAGCCCGCCGATGAACGAGGTGGCCTGGCACAACGCGGTGGAGAAGTTGCTCGACATCGAACTGACCAGACGCTGTCAGTATATTCGCGTGATCATCGGCGAATTGTCGAGGATCAGCGACCACTTGCTCTGCGTCGGTGCCGCCGCGCTCGACCTGGGAGCCTTCACGGCGTTCCTCTTCTGCTTCAATCAGCGTGAGCTGATCAATGACGTCTACGAAGAGATGTCGGGATACCGCTTTCACCCCGGTTATACGCGGGTCGGCGGTGTCCTGCACGATTTCAACGATCGGGTGATCACCAAGGTCCGCGCGGTCATCGCCAGCCTGCCCAAGGCGCTTCTCGATACCGAGAAACTGGTCTATCGGAACAAGATTTTCCTCAACCGGACCCGAGGGATCGGCATCCTGACCCGAGACGACGCCCTGTCGCTCTGCTCGACCGGACCGATCGCCCGGGCGAGTGGGGTGATCTACGACCTCCGCAAGGATGAGCCCTATCTGGCCTATCCCGACTTCGACTTCCAGGTCCCCTACGCCACCGAAGGGGATTGCTACGCTCGGTTCCAGGTCCGTCTCGAAGAGATCTATCAGAGTCTGAAGATCGTCGAGCAAGCGATCGAGAACTTGCCTTCGGGGCCGGTCAACGTGCCCATCGCCGAGAAGTTCCCGGTTCCGGACAAAGGGACAACTTACAACAGCATGGAAGGGCTGATCCAGCACTTCGAGCTGATCATGCCCAACCGAGGGATGGAGTCGCCGGTCAACGAGGTTTACGCGGCGATCGAGAGTCCGAACGGCGAACTGGGGTATTACCTGGTTTCCGACGGGAGCCAGACCGCGTGGCGGACCCGGACTCGCCCACCGTCATTCATCAATTTTCAGGTCTTCCCACACGTGATCAAGGACCACCTGATCGCCGACATCGGCGCGATCCTGGGCAGCCTGAATATCATCGCCGCCGAACTCGACCGTTGAAGGGACCTCGACCGATGGCCGCCGACTCGACAACGCCGATGCTCTCCGAAGCGATTCGTGACAAGATCCGGGCCTTCATCCCGCGCTATCCCAGCAAACGCGCGGTCACGCTCCCGGCGCTTCACATCGTCCACGAGTATTTTCGCTGCGTTCCCTATCAGGCGATGACCGAGATCGCCGAACTGCTCGAGATCACGCCCGCCGAAGTTCATGACACGATGAGCTTCTACGGGTTCTTCCCGCAAGCACCGATCGGCGACGTCCGGGTCTGGATCTGCCGGTCCCTCTCGTGCATGATCACCGGCGGCGACGAGATGCTCGAACATGCCTGCAAGAAACTGGGTGTTCGATCAGGCCAGACGACACCCGACGGCAAGCTCACGGTCGAATTCGCCGAGTGCCTGGGAATCTGCGACTTTGCCCCCGCCGCGCTCGCCGACGATGGCCGGATCTTCGGCCCGCTGACTCCGGAGAAGGTCGACGCGATGATCGAGGTGCTCAAGAAGGGCCCGGTCGATCCGTCACATGGCATGAATTCCCAGATCGGCTCGCAAGAACCGGCCTCCTCGGAAGTTTGAACTCCCGACACTTTAAACAATCGCCCAGTTGCCCTGAATCAAGTACCGCCGGAACCCCCGCCCTTCGGCGCCACTGGAGTCCGCGAACGTGGCCAGCTTTGAACCGATCCTGACCCGGAATTTCGCGATCCCCGACAGTCAGACCCTGAAGGTCTACGAGTCGAGGGGCGGCTACCAGGCGGCGCGCAAGGCTCTGATCGAGATGGACCCCGACAAGGTGATCCAGACCTTGAAGGACTCCGAACTGCGCGGCCGAGGTGGCGCGGGATTCCCGACCGGGCTGAAGTGGAGCTTCTTACCGAAGGACCGTACAGAAACCTTCATGTGCGTCAACGGCGACGAGAGCGAGCCGGCGACGTTCAACAACCGGCTGCTCCTGGAACGCGACCCGCACCAGTTTCTCGAAGGGATCTTGATCGGCTGCTTCGCCACCAAGGCGTCGACCGCCTACGCCTATCTGCGGTTCGAATATATCCACGCCTTCCGGGCGGTCGAGCGGGCAATCGCCGAGGCCCGCGCGGCCGGACACCTGGGGAAGAATATCTACGGGTCGGGGTTCGACCTGGAGATCTACTGCCATCGGGGGGCCGGGGCTTATATCTGCGGTGAAGAGTCGGCTCTGTTGGAAAGCCTTGAGGGCAAAAAGGGCATGCCGCGGATGAAACCGCCGTTCCCCGCAGCCATGGGGCTCTACGGCTGCCCCACCACGGTGAACAACGTTGAATCCATCGCCGGCATTCCGACGGTTCTGCGCCGCGGCGCTGCCTGGTTCGCGGCCCTTGGGCGGCCAAAAAACACCGGCACTAAAATTTTCTGTATCTCCGGCCATGTCAACCGCCCGTGCAATGTCGAGGAAGAACTCGGCATTCCCTTGAAGGATCTGATCGAGAAACATGCCGGCGGCGTGCGCGGCGGTTGGGACAATTTGCAGGCCGTCATCCCGGGCGGTGCCTCCATGCCGATCCTGAACAAGGAAATGTGCGAAACC
>JAJYCH010000328.1 GCA_021778575.1 Planctomycetota bacterium | reverse complement strand
CCCAGTCGGGTTCGAGCCGGGCCTCGGTGGGCGCGGTGTCGGGGACGATCCGGCGATTGTCGGCCGGCGGGAGTCCGAGAATGTTCCGGAGCTGTCGTTCGGTCGTGATCACGTCCGAGGTGGCGCTGACGAGGTTGAGCTTGAAGTTCTCAAGCTGCTGCTCGGCCTCGGCGACGTCGGCACGCGTGGCCCGACCGACTTCGAGTTCGGCCCGTTCGCGGCGAAGAATTTCCTCGCCCAGCTTCACTGCGGTCTCGCGGCTCCAGAGGGCGATTTGCTGCTGCGAGAGCGACCAGTACTGCTGCTCGATGGACCGGACGTGGGCCATCACGGCGGCCTTGAAGTTCCAGACCGAGGCGTCGGCATTGAGCCGGGCGATCACGATGGCCGCGCGGTTCGCTTCCAGACCGCTGGGGTTCTGAGCGGTACCACCGAGCAACGGCTGGGTGAGCGAGAGCTGCGTGTTGGTCGTGTACGCCGACGGATAAACGTTTGCCGGACTGTTCGAGTAGAGATAGCTGACGTTGTGCTGGATCTGCATGACCGCACCGTTGGCCGCCCGCTTTTGCAGGGTCGACTGGAACGTCGCGGTGTCCTGGTCGAAGATCAGCGGATATTTGGCCGCGGTGGGAATGACACCGGCCGTCAGTGAGTTATTCAGCGGTGTTGTGCTGTGGCCCCAGAGGATGCTGGTGGTGAAGTTGGCGTCGAAAACCGCCAGGGCCGAAGCGATCTGGGTTTCCTGGATCGCCGGGTCATACACCGAAGACAGCGTTCCGGCACCGAGCGAACTGGCCACGCCGGCTCCGGCACCGGTATTGAGCGGAGTCGGCTCGAAGCCACCGAGCGGAATCCCCTGGGCACCGAGCGAGATAACGCGGATGACCTCGGAATTATCCAGGCCGATCCGGATCGCCTCGGGCAACGTCATGTGCCAGATCTCTTCGGCCTCGGGCCGTTCGGTCGTCCGGGGCTCGGGGACCTTGGGCATCGCGGTCGGGGCGCTCCCGGTGAAGTTGGTTAACTTCACCTCGGTATCTTCGGTCGCGATGGTTCCCATGTTGTCATGGGGGACCGGTTTGGATTGGTCAATATAAGGCAAGCGCTGGCAGCCGGTTGACCCGATCAGAGCGACCGCTGTTACCAGCGCATATCGATTCGCGAGCTTCGTCAATCGCATGGCGAGTCCATCCTTGACAATGAGCGCCATGAGCCGCGAAGTGCGACGTCGGTCGGCCCGATCGCATCGCCGCGGTCGGCCTGGGACAGCCGACCCTCCACCGGTTGTTGGCCGGGCTGTTCTGCTCGTCCCGGTCCACGTCGGTAATTGGAAGCTCACGATGACCACGCCTCCCCGTCCTTGGGTCCGAAGCCCACACCTCGTCAAGCCGGCCGCAACGTCACCATTCCCGTGCGAATCCTTTCGCACCGGACCGGCATGCTGACCGATCGACCTCGTCATGTTATATCGGCAGTCGAAGAAGTGAGTCTTGAGTGGACTTTGCGGATTCTACGGATTACTCATCCGCTGGCTAGCCCAATGCGCCGACCAATCGCGAAGTCGCCCAGTGCTGCATCAACAGCCCCGGTCTGACACCAAGGGGACGAGCAAAACGCCGGTCTTCCCGACCTGATCGTCAGCTTCGGTCAAGTTCCGGCAGCGCCACCGGAATTCGATTCCGTTCCAGCCGGGCCTCACGCCGACGGCTCAGCCAGATCCGGATGCCCTTGATCTCCCCCGGCTCGGTTCCGTCGAGCCCGTGGCCGAGGAACTGGATCAAGAATCCGCCGACAAAGAGAATCAGCGCCAGCCCGAACAGGCTGAACGAAACCAGGAGAACATAGATCGGCAGCAACAGCACGCCCAGGATCGTGCACGGAATACCGATCAGGTGGAGCACGAAGCTCCGAACATCCTGATGCCGCTCGATCCAGTTATTGACCAGCGGAGAGGGGGGTTGTGGCGTGAAAATCATGTGGTGTGGGCTCCAACCATCGAGCATGTCCGAACCAGATGGGCGCGGCTTGACGTCACCTCGACTCGCGGTTAGGTTGTCCTTTCCCGTTGCATCCCTCAATAATATCTCATTGGTTTCCGATCCCGCAACAGTGTTCCGGCCCCAGACCGCCGCGCGGTGTCGAGGTCTCCGGGGCGACACGAAAGAGAAGTCAACAATGACCCACGAAGTGACCCTGATTCCGGGCGACGGTGTCGGCCCCGAACTGGCCGAGGCCACCAAGTTCTGCATCGAGGCCACCGGCGTCGATATCAAGTGGGAGATCGAGGAGGCCGGCGTCGACATCATGGCCAAGGTCGGCACCCCCGTGCCCGACTCCGTGATCGAGTCGTGCCGGCGGACCAAGGTGGCACTCAAGGCCCCGATCACCACGCCGGTCGGCACTGGTTTCCGCTCCGTCAACGTGTACCTCCGCCAGGCGCTCGACCTCTACGCCTGCGTCCGCCCCTGCAAACAGTACGAAGGGGTCCGGACCTTCTTCGAGAAGTCCAAGGTCGACCTCGTGATCATCCGCGAGAACACCGAAGACCTTTACATCGGCTGCGAATTCGAGAAGGGGAAGACCGAGACCCTCGAACTGATCGCCGACATCAAGAAGCTCAGCGGCAAGACGCTCAAGCCCGACTCCGGCATCTCGATCAAGCCGATCTCCGTGTCCGGCTCCGAGCGGATCGTCAAGTACGCCTTCGAGTACGCCCGGAAGCATGGCCGCAAGAAGGTGACGAGCGTCCACAAGGCGAACATCCTCAAGTTCTCCGACGGCCTGTTCCTTGAAGTCAGCCGCGAGGTCGCCAAGAGCTACCCTGACATCGAGTTCGAAGACCGGATCGTCGACAACATGTGTATGCAGCTCGTCCAGAAGCCCGAGCTGTACGACGTCCTCGTCCTGCCGAACCTCTACGGCGACATCCTCTCCGACCTCTGCGCCGGGCTGGTCGGCGGTTTGGGAGTCGCCCCGGGAGCGAACATCGGCGATGGCGGAGCGGTCTTCGAGGCCACCCACGGCTCGGCCCCGAAGTACAAGGGGAGTTGGAAAATGAACCCGGTGGCCCTGATCCTGTCGGGAGCCCTGATGCTCGAACACCTCGGCGAAGTCGAAGCCGCCAGGAAGCTCGAAGCCGCCGTGGCCCAGGTGATCAAGGAAGGCAAGGACGTCACCTACGACATGAAGGCCGACCGCAACGATCCCACGGCCGTGGGAACGATGGAAATGGCCAAGGCCATCGCGAAGGCGATGGGGGCGTGATCGAATGGCGAAATCCTCGCGGCCTCGACATCCTAACAAGGAGATCGAGGCCGCCGTACAATATGCGGAAGGGAAGGACTGGACTTGCACGATGTCGAATGGGCACGCATGGGGACGCCTTCGATGTCCACTCAGTCAGAGAGACGGTTGTCAGTTCTCTGTCTGGTCCACGCCGAGTGATCCCCAACGACATGCCCGATACATTCGAGCAGAGGTCGATCGTTGCCCGCATTGAATTCGATTCATTGGGGGCGCTGGAGAGAAAAGCTATGAATCCAGCAGCGAAGGTGGTTCAGGAGACGTATGAGTTTACGCTGATCTATACGGGAGTCGAGGACTTCACCGACGAGTTTGTCAACGCAATGTACGAGGCCGGTTGCGACGATGCCTTGATTGGAATGCGCGACGGATTCTTCTTCGCCGACTTCGGCCGGAGCGCCCCGACGTTCCGAGAGGCCCTGATCTCCGCCATCGAGGATATCGAGCGTTCGGGCCAGCCGCTTCAACTCGTTCGTGTTGAGCCAATTTGACCGATTGCTCGTTGCGATCGAGCTTGTTCGACGAACCAAAACACGGAGGTGAATCATGCCCAACGCCATTCGATCCCCGCGACGGATTCTCGTTCTTGGCCTGGTGATCTCGCTCGGAATCCTCGGCTTCGCCTTGCCGCGTCCGGCCTCGAAGGCGCAGGAACCGGTGAAGGCGGTGGACAAGAAGACTCTGCGCGAGCAGATCGTCGCGCTTCATGTCGAGATTGATCTGCTGGAGGTCGAGCAGGGGGTGGACCGCGATGCGGTCTCCGACCTGAGCAGGGAGCAGCGCTCAATTCTCGCTGCGATTGATGAGTATCTCATCAACTCAGACGAAATCTTTGTCACGAACATCGATCAGATGGTATTCAGTGGAAACCAGGAGCAGCAACGGCTTCGGAACTGGAAGGCGTGGGGCGGGGAACTCTTGCTCTTGGCGAAGGCGATGAAATGGGAAGCGCCCGAAGGTGAGTTCGAGAAGAAGATCGGCAAATTGACACCGGAAGAGATCAAGAAGGCTGATGATCAAGCGGTCGAGAGATTCGGCGACGTACTTTCCAAAAATCTCCTCGACGAACTGAAGGGGCTGCCCAGGACCAAGAATAAGGAAGAATATTCGAGGCTTCTGGAGAAATTCGCAGAGGGTGTCTTGGAACAAGTCACGAACAAAGCGACCGAGAACGTCCGTAAGAAATCCGCCTCCCTCAAGAAAGACTTCACTCGCCGATCCGCCGAGATTGCCGGCAAGAAGCTCGACCTCGACTCGCTCGAACGCCAGTATCGTGAGACTCGTTGACGCTCTCGAAACTGTTCCCGACCTCGACCGCTGCCGGAGTCTGACCGCGTGAACGAGGCTGGCTTTCTCCGCCTGGTCCGGGGCGAAACGCGAGGGGTTCTGGCCTCGCTGGCTCGATTGGGTTTGAGCCTGATTTCTTTCCCTTACGGCGTGATCATCCGCTTGCGAAACCTCGCCTTCGACCGGGGCTGGAAGGCCAGCCATCGGGTGGGCGTGCCGGTCATCGCGGTGGGCAACCTCACCCTGGGCGGGACCGGCAAGACCCCCATGGTCGAGTGGATTGGCCGGTGGTTTCGCCGGCATGACCTCCGCGTGGCGATCCTCAGCCGGGGTTATGGCGACACCGCCGGGATGAACGACAAAGGGCGCGTCCTCGAAGAGAATTTGCCCGAGGTCCCGCACCTTCAAGGGGCCGACCGCGTGGCCCTGGCGCGGACGGCGGTCGAGGAACTTGCCAGCGAAATCCTCATCCTCGACGATGGGTTCCAGCACCGTCGGCTGGCGAGGGATCTCGACATCGTCCTGCTCGACGCCCTCGACCCGTTCGGCCTGGGTTCGATTTTTCCGCGAGGGTTGCTTCGCGAGCCGGTCCGATCATTGAAGCGAGCGGGAGTCGTCGTCCTGTCCCGGGCTGATCTTGTGGATGAAGCCACTCGTCTATCCATTCGCCGACGAGCCGAGAAATCGGCTGGTCCGCTGCGGTGGATCGAGGCTCGACACGCTCCGCTCGACCTGATCGACGCCGAGTTGGGTTCGTTTTCTCTCGAATCCCTGACAGGCCAAAAAGTGGCCGCGTTCTGCGGGATCGGCAATCCCGAGGGGTTTCGTCGGACCCTGGCGGGGTTGGGCGTGGATCTGGTCGACTTCCGGGCTTTCCCCGATCACCATGCTTATACCGGTCCCGACGTGGCCGATCTGTCCCGGTGGGTGCGTGATCTTGGGGCCGAGCTGGCCTTGACCACTCAGAAGGATCTGGTCAAACTCCGGACCTCTAGCCTCGGCCCCGTGCCGCTCCGCGCCCTCCGGATCGGGCTAGAGATCATGGAGGGGGCCGAGGTGCTCGAACAAGCACTCTCGGAGCTGTTGCCCTCGGGAAAGGATGCCCCGTGACCCCTCCTGACGTTGCCCAGGTTGACCAACCCGATACCGAGAACCTCGATCTCGATCTCGACCTGAACGCCCTCCATTACGAACCCCTCGCCGATCGCCCGAGCAAGGTTGGCCTGGTCGACCTGGGAAGAGCCTCCGCGCCCGGTGTCAGCCTCGACGACTGGCTCGATGGTCTGCCCGACATTCTGGCCGGCAAGGGGCTGAAGCGGCTCCGCGACGCGATCGTCAAGGCTCACGAGGGAGGCCA
>JAJYCH010000327.1 GCA_021778575.1 Planctomycetota bacterium | reverse complement strand
TCCACGATCCTCGGCGGTTGGGGCGGGCTTGGCTCGAGTCTGCTGGGTACCGCGCTCGGTTTCGGGTTGCTGGTCGTCTTCTTCGCCGTCGGCGGAGTGGGCGCGGGGGACGTGAAGCTCCTGGCGGCCGTGGGGGCGTGGCTGGGGCCTTATCTGACCTATCAGGTGTTTCTGGCATCGGCGCTATTCGGTGGTCTTTATGCCTTGATCCTCGTGCTCGGTCAGGGCGGGGTCCTGGCGATGATGTTCGAGTTGATCCGGGCGCGCCAGACGCTGCTCAGCCCGTCGACCTGGAAGCTGCCGACCTCGACGATCGAGGGAGAAGTCCAGCGATCCGACCGTCGTCGGCGGCTGGTTCCGTATGCGGCCATGACCTGCCTTGGCTATTTCGCGACGATGGCCTGGTGGGGTGCCGACCTCCGACAGGTCTGGCCTCCGACCGAGCGATCCGCTGCGGTTTCTGCTGTTTCTACCGTCGTTTCGAACTCGAACCATCAGTAAAAGGAGGTGCCCGGTGAACGTCCGCACGCTCATCATAGGGACCCTGGCGATTGTGAGTGGGCTCTCGGCCATGATCCTGGTTCAGGCCTTGAACAAAGCCCCGGCCCGTCAAGTGATTGAACGGGGTCAAGTTGTCTTCGCCTTAGCCGACGTCAAACCGGGTGAGATCCTCACCGAGGCGATGATCGAGGTTCGCGAGATCCCCAAGGCCGACATCCCCGAGGACGCGATCCTCAAGGGGGACGACGCCGTCCTTCGCGCCGCCAAGACGGCGATCGACAAGGGGGACATGCTCCGGAACAAGAAGCTGGCGGTCAAGGGAGCGCCTGGCGGGATGAACGTCACCATTCCGCCCGGGATGCGGGCCTTCACGATCACGACGCCGACGTTCTCGTCGTCGCTGGCCGGCTGGATTCTGCCCGGGAACAAGGTGGACGTGATGCTGACGCTCAACATCCAGGGCGCGAACGAGAACGATACCGGTGGGGCCATCACCACGAACCTCTTGCAAAACATCGAGGTCATGGCCGTTCACAACCAGAGCAGCACTCCTTCGGCCAGCAAGTTCACTCCGGAAGAAGCGCGGTCGGTCACCTTGATGGTCACGCCCGACGACGCGGCCCTGCTCGACCTGGGGCAGAACAAGGGAACGCTCCACCTGATGCTCCGGAACACGACCGATACCGCGATCGTCGCGCCCAATCCGAAGTCGCTGGCCGACCTGAACCTTCCGGGATTGAAGAAGCTCGCCCAGACGACCCCGGCCGCGCCGGTCGTGGTCGAGAAGCCGGTGGTGGCTCCGGAACCCCCGCCGGTCTTTGAGCTGTATCAGCCCGAGCCCGTCGAAGTGAAGTTGACGGTCCGGACGCTCCGAGGGACCTCGGCCGGTCAGGACACGATGACGATGCTCCAGAAGGCCAAGCCGATCCGTCGCCGGGTTCCCAACCCCAACAGCGACGAGCAATCCGCGCCTGTTCCCTCCGGCAATTTCAGCGCGAGTTCATCAGGCAAGGTGGGCAATCTGGCACAGGCAAACTCCGAGCCTGGCACCGAGAACCGCTCGGATCTTGCCGGTAATAACGGCACGCAGCACTAAAGTCTCTCAACCGAAGCGATACCGACCTTGAAGTCGCACGGCTTTTACTCCATGATACTTAATTCTATCGATAAAAGGGATCTGGCTCGAGGGTTTGATGCCGGCCTTCATCGTTGCCGACCAGAGTTCCATAGCGTCCAGGATCGGTCAGATCCTGAACTTCAGCGGCCACGATTGTCCGTCATCGCACATCTTGCCATTCGACTTCGCGGTAGGTCGGCTGGGACGAGAGACGGCGATCGACTTGCTCGTCGTCGCTCTCGGACCGGATACCGACCGCGGACTGTCCGTGCTCTCCCAGGTCTCAAAGTTCGCCCCCGGCAAGGTACTTGCCGTGGGGCCGGCCTTCGACTCCAAGGTCGTCCTGAAAGCCCTTCGGAGCGGAGCCGACGATTATGTCGACTCGGCCGAGATGGAGTCCGAACTCGACGCCGCGATCGGTCGAATGAAGGACGCGGCTCGCGGTCCGGTCGAAGCCGCTCGCTTGATCTCGGTCCTCGCACCGAATGGCGGGAGCGGTTCGAGCACGATCGCGGTCAACCTGGCCACGATTCTGGCCAAGGAATACAAGTCCTGCGCGCTGTTCGACTTGAAGCTGGAAGCCGGCGACCTTGCCGCGCTTCTGGACCTCAAGCCGCAGTTCACGCTGGCCAATGTCAGCCAGAACCTGGCCAAGCTCGACGGGGTGATGTTCGAGCGGTTGCTGGTCAAGCACGACTCGGGCGTCGCGCTGCTCGCGGCCCCGCATCACCTCGACGATGCGTCGCTGGTGAAGGCCGAGGTGGTCAGTCAGGCCATGACGCTGGCCAGGGCCGCCTTTCCGTTCGTCGTGGCCGATATCGACCACTCTTATCGCGAGGAGCAGCGGGTCGTCCTCCGGCAATCGGACCTGATCCTCTTGCCGTTCCGGCTCGACTTCGCCTCGCTCCGGAATGTCCGACGAGCCCTGGAGTTCCTCAACGGCCAGGATATCGACCCGGACAAGATCCTGCTGGTCGTCAATCGGTATGGTCAGGCCCACGAGGTTCCGACCGGCAAGGCGGCCGAGGCGCTGGGGAGGGAAATCTCTCACCATGTGCCCGAGGACACCAAGGCCGTCAACCGGGCCAACAACCACGGAATCCCGCTGGTGATCGAAGCACCGACGTCCAAGGTCGCCAAGAGCTTCTATCAGCTCGCGGCGATGGTCGACGGTCGCCACGAGAAGAAATAGCCCTCCAGACCCACCGCTCGACCTGGTTTGCCCGGCCGATCGCCTCCGTTTCAGGAGGCCCAGGCCGATGAGAAACCTGCGGATCGACCGCGCCCGCAATCGACTGCTCGACCTCCGCAAAGGACGAGGAGTCTGGGGCTATCGCGCCCGGACCACCGAGGCAGTCGAGCCCTCGACGCTGGCAAGCCTGGCTCTCCTGGCGACCGACCCCGATTCGAAAGGCGAATCGCTCGCCGTCGCGCGGGCCACGGCAACCTGGCTGGCGTCGGCGGCCATCCGGAATTCCGATGGCTCGCTGGGCGTGACTCCCGCGCTTCTCAAGCCGGGCTGGACGACCCCATACGGCCTGTTGCTCTGGGCTTCGGTCGGTGGTTTCGCCGCCGAGCGGTCGGCGGCCGATCGCTGGCTCCTCGGCCTCAAAGGGAAGACCCTGGTCAAGGCCGCCGACGATCCCATGGGGCACGATTCGACCATCGTCGGCTGGCCCTGGGTGGCCGATACCCATTCCTGGGTCGAGCCGACAGCGCTCGTGCTGCTGGGCCTGGCCATGGACGGGCAATCCGCTCATCCCCGGGTACGCGAAGGGGTCCGGCTCCTGGTCGACCGGGCGATCCCCGGCGGCGGCTGGAACCTGGGCAACCCGGTCGTCTTCAAGACCCCGCTCCGCCCCTTGCCCGGTCCGACCGGACTGGCATTGCTCGCCCTGGCCCGGCTCGACGGCCCGAACGAGGTGGTCCGGCCGGCCATCGGCTACCTTCGGACCAGCCTGGCCGAGACGCTCGCGCCGATCTCGCTGAGCTGGGGATTGCTCGGCCTGAGAGCCTGGGGTTCGGAGCCCTCGGAAAGCGCGACCTGGCTTGATTCAGCCTTCGAGCAGATCGAGTCGGTCGAGCAGCCGTCCCCGGTCGACCTGGCTCTCTTGCTCCTGGCCTCCAGCGGCGACCGGGCCCTGGGGCTCCTGGGTCTCCGCACCCCCCGGAAGGAGGCCGACCATGGTTGACCCGTTAGTCTCGGGAACCCCCGAACCGGCCCGGCCGTCGCGTCGAGACTTCCTGATGGGAGCCACCACGCTGGCCGTCGGCGCGACCTCGGCTCTGGTTTACAAGAAGGTCGCCGAATCGGGCTGGAGCGCCGACGTGGTGGTGGCCAAGGCCGCGAACTACGATCTCGACCTGACCCGGATCGTCCGCGATGGCCTGACCGAGTTGAACTTCGGCCCGGCGCAGGTCAAGGGAAAGTCGGTCCTCCTGAAGCCGAACCTGGTCGAGCCGTCGAAGAGCGCTCCGCAGATCAACACCAACCCGGTCCTGGTCCGGTCGGTCGCCGAGGTCTTTCGGTCGTGGGGAGCCCGCGAGGTCTTCGTGGCCGAGGGGCAAGGGCACTGCCGTGACACCGGGTTCGTCCTGGAACAGTCGGGGCTCGGGCCGATCCTCGGCCGCGAGAAGCTCGAATTCGTCGACCTGAACCACGACGACATCGTCTCGAAGCCGAACCGGCTCGGTTTCACGAATCTGTCCTGGCTGCACCTGCCGGCGTCGCTGGTCCGTGCCGACCTGGTGGTCTCGCTTCCGAAGATGAAGACCCATCACTGGGCCGGGGTGACCCTGGCCATGAAGAATCTCTTTGGCGTGATGCCGGGGGTTGCCTACGGCTGGCCCAAGAACGTGCTCCACCACGCCGGAATTCCGGGCTCGATCCTCGATATCAACGCGGCGGTCCAGCCCGACCTGGCGATCGTTGATGGGATCATCGGCATGGAAGGGGACGGGCCGATCATGGGAACCTCGCGGAACTCGGGGGTTCTGGTCATGGGAACGAACCTGACCGCGGTGGATGCGACAGCCTCTCGGCTGATGGAGATCGACCCGTACCGGGTCCAATATCTGGCCCTGGCTTCGGGACGGCTCGGGCCGATCGCCGAACCGCATATCCGACAACGCGGCGAGCCGATCGCCGAACTCGCGCAACGCTTCGCCCTGCTCGACCACCCGAGCCTTCATTATCTCCGGGAATGATTTCGACCGAAACCGGTCGATGAGCCGGGACAACAGCCCAACCGGAGCGATTCCGGGACCTAGGCTTTCAGAAGAGTCCGCTCAAACGACCCCAGCGAACTCCGTGTTCAGACGTTCGACCAAGGTAGGGGAGACAGAGACACCATGAGTCGCATGAGCTTCGGCAACATGATGAACGCGGGAGCGGTCGTCGACGAGGAAGATCGCCTGCTCCGGATCAAGACCGACCTGCATAAGAAGCTGATTTCCGAACTCGACCTGTCGGCGATCGGCTCGATGAGCCAGGACGAACTTCGCGATGAAGTTCGCCGAGGGGCCGAGCAGCTCTGCCGCCAGAGTAACGACCTGTTGAGCCTCTCGGAACGCGAGAAGCTGATCAACGAGGTTCTCGACGAGACCTTCGGGATCGGGCCGCTCGAGATCCTGATGCGCGACCCGACGATCTCGGATATTCTGGTCAACGGGCCGAAATGCGTTTATGTGGAACGTCGGGGTCGATTGAGCCGGTCGGATGTCGTTTTCAACGACGAGAAGCATCTGATCGAGATCGTCCGGCGGATCGTCAGCCGGGTCGGCCGTCGGGTGGACGAGACGTCGCCGTTGTGCGACGCCCGGTTGCCGGACGGTTCCCGAGTCAACGCGGTCATCCCGCCGCTGGCGCTGGACGGGACGCTCTTGTCGATTCGTCGCGCGTCGAAGTCGCCGCTCCAGTTCAAGGATCTGGTCGACAAGCGGGCGATCACGCCGGAGATGGTCGACTTCCTCTCGGCCGCGACCCGGGCCCGGGTGAACATGGTGGTTTCCGGCGGTACCGGTTCGGGTAAGACGACCTTGATGAACGCGCTGTCGTCGTTCATCCCCTCCGACGAGCGGGTGGCGACGATCGAGGACGCCGCCGAGTTGCGGCTCCAGCAGCCGCACGTGGTCCGGATGGAAACCCGTCCGGCGAACATCGAGGGCAACGGCGCGATCATGACCCGTGACCTGGTCAAGAACGCCTTGCGTATGAGGCCGGACCGGATCATCGTCGGCGAGTGTCGCGGCGGCGAAACGCTCGACATGCTCCAGGCGATGAACACCGGCCACGACGGGTCGATGACCACCATCCACGCCAACGACACCCGCGACGCCGTCGGTCGTATGGAGATG
>JAJYCH010000326.1 GCA_021778575.1 Planctomycetota bacterium | reverse complement strand
TCGCTCGTGCGCTGGCTGGACGGTCGAGGGATTGAACTGGTTCCGATCCTGGGAAATCATGACCCGCGGGGAACTCAGGCTCCTCCGGAGAGTCTTCAGGTCGCGGGTTGGACGATCGTCCACGGACATCGACCAATCCGGGCGGCCCGGTCGATCTCAGGGCATTTTCATCCGGTCCTTCGGGCCGAGGGGCTCACGGCCCCTTGTTTTCTCGTGGGGCCTTCGACGATCGTCCTTCCCGCCTTCACGCCCAACGCGGCGGGTCTGCCGGTGGGGTCGCCGGGAACTCCGGAATATTGGTTGACGGAGAACCTGCGCTGCGTGGCCGGTCTCGGCGCCGAATTATTCGACTTCGGCCCACTCTCAGAACTGGTCGCGACCCTCCGAGGAACTCAGGGCTGACCCCCATTTCTCGACGATCAGGGACCGGGTTCATTTCCCGGAGAGCTTGACCAGATAATCGACGACCGAGGGATCGTCCCACTGCGCCGGCCCGTTCTCCGAAGTCACGATCCGGCCATCGGGCGCGATGAGATAGGTCGTCGGAATCGTTTCTGTCCGAAACGCGGCCGGAATCCTGTCCGCCCGGAGCATCACGATCCGCGAGGGATTCGCTTTCACGAAGCCCTTGAGAGCATCGGGAGAATCATCAACAGAAACGGCCATGATGATGATACCGTTGTCGACAATTCGAGAATTCTCGGCGAGCTTGGCCAGCGACGGCATCTCCTCCCGACAGGGGGGACACCACGTCGCCCACATGTTTAGCAGGATCGGTCGCCCTTTGAATTCGGCGAAATTGACCGGGGTGCCGTCAAGATCCTGGAGATTCCAGTTGAAGTCGGTCACCGGCGTGACTAACGGGGCTTCAAGCGTGGGGGGCAACAATTTGCCTCCACGATTCACGCTTCCTGATCTCATCAGGATGAGACACCAGGCAAGGAACAGGACGAAGGCAATCACGAGTCGTTTGGAGTTCGAACTCATCGAGTGTCATTCCTACTCGGCATCTTCGAGAAAGCCGTTTCAGGACGATCAGCGTTCCGGTTGCTGATCGTCGTCGGCATTCGGATCAGAACCACGGATCTCAGTCGTCGCCGCGAGTCGCGGCGACCGGAGCGAGCAGGTTCTCGACCGGAGCGAAGTCGTCGGTCAGGACGATTCCCTTGGATCGAACGGCGATCTCGTCCATGTGTTCCTTGGAATAGACCTTCGGCTGGACCAGTTGATCCTTGGCGAAGAACTGCGGGTCAACCTCTCGGCCGCCAAGGTCATCGAGGTCCAGTGCGGTCTTCGAGACGACGACGACGAAGGTCTCGCGTAACCCCGCGCCGGGATCGTTATCGGTCCCGAAGACGTAGACGTGGGGAAAGGTCTCCTGGGCGGTCTTCACCCAGGCACCGAGAAAGCCGCTGTAATTGTAGGCTTTCTTGAACTCCGCTTTCCTCGCGGCCGCCAGGGCTTCCGGACTTGTGGCTCCGCTTTTCTTGACGACGGCCTGAGCCTTCTGCTCGGCGACCTTATCCGACTCGAAGACGTCGATGATATTGATCATGTAAACGCCGTCGGGCGTGAGCATCTTGGCGAGTTTTTCGTTGAACTCACGCGTGGTCAGGTGCCAGGGAACGGAGAAGTCGTTGAAGGCATCGCCGTAGATAATATCGAACTGTTTCTTGTTCTGATTCCGTTCGACGAACTGGCGGGCATCGCCCCAATGGGTGACGATCGGGGTGTTGCGCGGCAATCCCAGCGCCTGAAAATTCGCCTCGGTCACATTCGGGTCGATCTCGGCGACCTCGGCTTCCGAACCGGGATAGGTGTGAAGCATGTAGCGCTGGAAGGTGTAGGCGCCACCGCCGAGGAACATCGTCTTGACCGGGGCCGGTTTGGTCGCCTTGGGGTCTTCCTTCTTCGCCTTCGCGCGAGCGATCCGGTCGGAAACGAGCGCGTAGATATGCTCGTAGTCGTAGTCGAGCCGCTCCGGATGGTCGAGGATAAAATAGCCGTGGATCAGGTTGTCGAGTACCAGGGTTCGCTTCTTCCCGTCGGCGACGGTCTCGTTCTCGACCTTGATGTAATAGTAGTTACTCTCATCGAGCCAGGCGATCGAGTTGTTCACGTCGGTATTCGGATCACCCGCCATCTCGCGAATTCCCCAGGCATCGGCCTGCTTTCGGAGCAGCGGGATCGGGACGAAGCAGATGATCGACAGACCGAGAGTGATCCCCGCCCAGATCGAGTGCCAGGTGGTGCCGATCGCCGTCGCCGCCAGCGCGGTCACGGTCGCCAGCAGGACGATCACCCCCTTGGCACCGAGAACATCAATGAGCAAGAAACCCGTCAAGAAGGTTCCCAGGATCGACCCGACCATCCCCCAGGCATAGACGACTCCGATCGCGGCGCCCGTCCGCTTGGTGCGCTTGACCCGATCGATCGCGAGCTTGGCCATGACCGGACTGACGGTTCCGAGTGCCATTGAAGGGAGAAAGAACGCCAGCGTGATGACAATAAAGAGCCGGAAACCCCAGGAAATCGGGATCTCGGCCGAACCAATCGGAATCGATGACATCGAGATCGCCGCGCTCAGGATCGAGCCCGAGTTTGGAATTAACGGGTCGCGAGCCATCCCCCGAAAGAAATATTCGATCGGATTGCGGACCAGCCAGCGCGGCGGACTTTCCAGAAGCAAGACCGAGAGCAGCAAGACCGAAGCGGCCAGGAACAGCCAACTGGCCTGCTTCTCGCTCTTGACGAAGTCGGCAATTTTGCCGCCAAGGAGATTGCCCAGGCTGAGCCCACCCAGCAAAACGCCGATGATGCTGGTCCAGCCATAGATGCTCGACCCGAGGTGTCGCGAGACCAGACGGCCCGCCGCCATCTCGAACGACATGAAGGCCAGCGAGATCAAGAACGCCAGCGCCGCCAGGTCGTTCAACTTCGGCCTCGGAGGCAATTCGCCCATCACCAGGTCTTCGTTTTCGGGCTCCACGGGAAGTTTGGACTGCATCAATCGAATCAAACCCACCACGGCCAGACCGACGGCCAGGCCATGCCCTACCAGGGCGATCGGATTGATCGTGATCCCCCCGACCCGGACACCGGGGAAGGGTACGAGCCGGGTCACTGCCGAGATCGAACTCAAGGAGAGAAAAAAGGTTGTCAGCAGGCCGAGGATCAAGCCAATTTTCTCACCGAGCAGGAACGCCGAGAGCAAGGCCAGTCCCGCGGCCACCAGAGTGACGATCGTGGTGGTGGGCAAATAGCGCATCAGAAAGAAACCGGCGATGAAGGTTCCCGCGATCGAACCGACGGCCCCGAGGAAGTAAACGTCGCCGATGGCGCTGCCGGCCTTCCGGGCTTGTTCAACGGCGATCTTGGCGACAACCGGCCCGATCATCCCGAGAATGGTTCCGGGAACCAGGAAGTCGATCGAAACCAGAGCCACGGTCCGGAACCAGTTCGGTACCCCTTCCTCAGGGATGTAGCCGCCCAGTGCGTTGAGCCAGAGACAGCTCAGCGTCAGTGCGGCGCCGATGGCATAAAGCGGACCGATCACCCGGGTCGGGTTGCAGCGGTCGGCCAACCGGCCGCCAAGGACGTTCCCCAGGCAGATCCCGCCGAGCATGATTCCGATGACACTTGTCCAGACGTTGAGCGAAGCCCCGACATGACGCGCCACCAATCGGCTGGCCACCAGTTCGAGGATCATGATGCAAAGGCTGCCGAAAAAGGCCAGCAAATATGGCAAGAGACGATTACTGGTGGCAAGGCCGTTCATGCGGCGCGAACTCCTCGAAACTCCCACGAAAATGGATGACCCGAACCACCTTATCCGACCTTTGCCTTGTCCACAACCGTCCGGGTGAAACGAGTTCCGGCCGATCAATCGCATCGAGCGCGGCGTGCCCGATCACTCATTGATCAACGATTTTGATTTTCAGTCGGTGCACACTTGCTATCATTCCGCTGGCTGGGTCATGATGGTTGGAAATTGACCAGGTTGCTCCGATCGCTAGGTGATCTCCTCTGCCATGATTCTCTGCGTGACCTTGAATCCCTGTCTGGACAAGACGCTGACCGTTCCCGATTGGAAGCCCGGAGATAATGTCCGGGGAACCGCCGTCCACGAGGTCGTGGGCGGAAAGGGAAACAATGTCGCGCGAGCCCTGAAACGGCTGGGACGGACAGCCAGGCCGGCGACGTTTCTCGGGGGCGCGGTCGGAGAGCGCTGCGCGTCGCTCTTGAAGTCGGTGGAAGGCTTTGATCCGATCGTCGTGCCGACTGCTGCGTCGACCCGCGAGATCGTGACAATTCGGGCTACCGACGTCGCCGCGACAGCTTTCTTTGATCCCGACCCCCAACTGACCGTCGAGGAGGCGGACTCGCTGCTTCGCCTGGTCGAGTCGACCCTGGCCACCGGCGAGGTCGAGGCAATCACCCTGTCGGGGTCAAGCCCGGGGATGTCCACTCATGGACTCTACAGCGACCTGATCGCTCTGGCGAAGGCCCGGCGAGTTCCGGCTCTGCTGGATACCTACGGCCTGGCGCTGGAGGCAATTTGGGGGTTCTGGCCCGACGTCATCCAGCTCAATCGCCGCGAAGCGGGCCTGCTGCTTCGTCGCCCCGATCCGTCGATTCGAGAACTCGCCGACCTCCTGGAAAAATGGGTCCGGCATGGTGTGAAGGCCGCCGTCGTGACTGATGGCCCCGGGCCGGTCGTCGCGAAGATTCAGGGCAAGTCGTTGCGGGGGATTCCGCCGCGAATCGAAGCCATCAACCCGATTGGTTCCGGCGATTGCATGCTCGCGGGATTGGTCGACGGGCTTCTCGGCGGCCTCGGCCCCGAAAAACTTCTCCAGCGGGGCATCGCTTGCGCGGTGGCCAATGCGCTGGTCTGGGATGCCGGAGCGATCGATCCGGAACAGGTCAGCTCACTGGAGATGGCCACGGTGATCGAAGAGTGGTAAGCGGAAACCAGCCCGATTTCGATTTCGCGAGTGATCGGGGTGGAAGATCGATGGTCGTGCGGTGTAGGCTATTTTCTGGGATCTCTGTTGGCAGACCGGACAGTGTCCGCTCGCCGATCGATCTCGATTGACGGTGAGGGGTCGAGTGGCTACCATGCCCCGCCCTTCCAATTATAGTGCGATCGCGACCTCAGGAAGGGAACGGCATCGACATGCCCCATGAATTGAAGCCCGAGGACCTTGGGACCTATCGCGAATCGCTGCTCAACCTCCAGGCCAGGCTCCGGGGCGACCTGGATCAGATGACCGATGAGGCCCTCCGACGCGGTCAACCCGACTCATCCGGCAACCTCTCCAACGTCCCGCTCCACATGGCCGACGTCGGAACCGAAAACTATGACCAGGAATTCACCCTTAGCCTGATCGAGAACGAGCAGGATACCCTGGGTCAAATTCATGAAGCCCTGGGGCGAATCGACGCGGGAACCTACGGCAAGTGCGAAGAATGCGAGGAGATGATCGCCAAGCCCCGGCTTCAGGCGCTCCCCTACACCAAGCACTGTATCAAGTGCGCCCGAGAGATGGAGAGTCGAGGATGACCGAGGCGATCGCCAAGCAACCGATGGAGCGGCCGTTTCCTCTGAGCCGTTTCTACCTGTTCTGGTCAATTGCCCTGGTGGGGATGTTGTTCGACCTCGGGACCAAGTCGTATATTTTTTCCTGGCTTGGTCCGCCTTACACGCGCCCACCGGTCCGGTTGATCAAGAATGTTCTCGAATTACTGACCAGCCATAACCCGGGTGCCCTCTGGGGCTTCATGCGCGGAGTTCCCTATAGCAGCCTGATCTTCGCGGTCCTGTCGATCATCGCTGCCATCGGGATCTTCTACTGGCTCTTTTTCCTCGGTGCGGCTCGTGACCGTCGGCTCACGATCGCGCTCGGGCTGATCATGGCTGGGGCGCTGGGAAATTGTTACGATCGCCTTGTTTTTGGCTATGTGCGTGATTTCGTCCATTTTAAGATCGA
>JAJYCH010000325.1 GCA_021778575.1 Planctomycetota bacterium | reverse complement strand
GGTCCGTGGCGGTCTGACCGCTCCCGGCTCGAAGGACGATGACGACCTGGGCTTCGCCATCCTGGCTCACGACGCCCTCTGGGTTGCCGGACAGCTTCGCGAGCACCACAAGGTCGACCGAGCGTTTCTCGGGATCAAGCTCTCGCCCGACTCGCCCGAAATCGGCGCCGAGGTGGCCTCGGTGATCCCCGGTTCCCCCGCCGAACTGGCCAGGCTCCAGCCCGGCGACCGGATCATCAGGCTCGACGATCAGTCGATCCTCGCCGCCGGAGACCTGACCGACCGGCTCGACCGGACCCGGGCCGGGACCGAGGTGACGCTGGAACTCCTCCGAGGGCCGACCTCGGAACGGCTGACCGTCGTGACCGGAAGCCGGCCCAGCGACCAGCCGCCGCCCTTGATCAGCCCCGCGCCGGTAACGGTTTCTCCTCCGGCTCCGGCACCGGAACCCGTGGCGACGCCCGCCCCTCCGGCGGCTCCCAACGCTTCGACGCCGGCTCTCCCTCGCGAGGTTCTCGACCGGATCGAGCGGCTCGAACGGCAGGTGAAGGACTACCAGAGCCGCGAAGCCCGGCTGACCCCTTGAACTTCCGGGCCGACCGGCCTTCGCGCCCCAATGGTCAGGCTCTCGGCCGAGGGATCGCCATCTCGCGGACCTGCTTCTCGACCACCAGCCCATCCTTCTGCAAGGCATCGCGGAAGGCGTCGAGAGCCTCGGACGCGAGGACGGCCGTCGAGTAGGTGAGCCAGCCCTCGAACCGGCCGTGGTCGGTCGCCGACTGCTCTTTCAAGGCATGCTTGCGGACCCCCTTGGACTGGAACGCCAGGCCGATCTTCTTGAGCGTCCGGGCGGCGTCGGGCAGAGTCGAGGCTTGCTCGGTCAAGGCCGGAACGGGCCAGGCGATGTGGACCGAGCAGCTCAGGTTGCGGGCCTCGGGCTTCCGGGCGAACAGGTCGAGCGAGCATTCGAGCTCAAATCGAAGAATGAGCAGCTCGGCATCAACGATCTTCGCCGCGTCCTCGGGCGAATCCTCGGCGTGGCTCCGGAGCGCTCCGCCCCAGTTCTTGAGATCGGCCGACGGGTCATACGGGTTGGCGGCCCTGGGCGGATGGTCGGCCGGGTGAGCCTGGGGAGTCGGCCGGGACCGGACGAAATCATCGGTCGTCCGGTGGACAACCCGGGCGGTGCAGAGGATCTCGTAAGCCTGGGCGACCAGCCGGAAGGCCCACTCGTCCCCCCCCTTGTCGGGGTGATGCTTGAGCGACTTCTGGCGGTAGGCGTCGCGGATCTCGCTGAGCGACGCGCCGGTGGCGACGCCGAGAATCGAACTGGGATCAAACAAGAAAGAATGCGTCATGACAAAATTCGCGTCGCCCCGTGGACGGCCGGTGATGGTTCACGCTCTCTGACATTATAGACCAGGAACGCACGAAATTCCCGGCCTTTGTCACGGGCGATCCCTCGGCCGGCGGCTCCGACCACCGTCTGGGGTTCACCGGCCCGACATCTCCCGTTCGATCTGCGCGGGAATCTTGATCGCCTGGATTCTCGTGACCTTCCAGACCTGGGGCGCGGTCTCGCGGAACGAGAGTGCCCACTCTGTTCCCAGTGATCCGATCGGATATTCGTTGCCGCTCTCTTGATACGTCCCGGAAGCCGTGGCCTTGAACTCGGCCTTGCCCATCCGGGTCTGGCTCCCCACCGAGGTCGTCAGCCGGGTGATCTTCACGAAGTCGAAATGACAGTTCTTGAGCCGCGAAAACACAAAGGCCAGCGGGATCAAACCGTCTCTCGTCCGGGTGCCTGAACCGATGGTCACTTTTTCATCAAAGTGCAACCTGATCCGATCGATATCCGAATGCTCGACCGCGTCGGCCATGTCGTAGACCACGGCCTCGACGCGTTCGGCGTCGGTGACCCAGAAATGCTCGATACCGAAGACCACGCCCGCCAGCACCACCAGCCCCAGCGCCCAGATCAAGAACTTCCCCTGCTGGGTGATCTTCAGCGCCGCCAGACAGGCCAGGGCCGCTACCCCCAGACCGATCAGCAGGTAAGAAGCGTCTTCGGCAAGGAGAGTCATGATCGGCTCCGGCATTTGTCCGAGGGGGGCGTGTCGACCTCTATTCTATCCGGCGAACGGGTCGAGAAAAGCTGGGAGGATCGGATTCCCAGACGAGGGCCGGCCCAATCACGGAGCCTGGTTCGACGGACCAGGTGGTCGGAGCAGGATCGCTCGGGAGCGGGTCGCGGCCTGGCGGACTCTCGGGTCGGGGTCGGTCTCGACGAGTTTTTCGAGCGTCGGCAGCGTGACTGTGGCGTCGGGGCCAAGCTGGCCCAGGGCGGTGGCGGCGGCGATCCGGACTTCGGGCTCGCGATCGCTCAGGCAGACGACCAGCGACGGGATCGCAGCGGCGGCTCGGGGACCGTGAGCTTCGATCCGCCCGGCGGCCAGGGCTCGGGTGATCGGGTCATCGGGGTGGCCCAGGTCGGCGATATCCTGAGGCAGGGTTTGCGTCCGGAAGGTCTGGACGGCGGTCTCGATGGCCGCGATCGACCGGGCCACGCTCTCCCGTTCGTCGCCGGTCGTGGCCTCGAACACATTCCGGAGCGCGGGGAGAGCACCTTCGGCCGGGAATCCGATGTGCCCCAGCGCGTAGGCGGCCGAGACCCGGATTTCGGGGTCGTTCAGGGCCTTCTGGAGCGCCGGGACGAATTCCGGGGCTCGGGTTCGGGACCGACCCCAGGCCACGTACATGCAGACGCCGATCCGGATATTTCGGTCGGGATCACTCAGGAACTTGACCATTTGCGGGTCCTGGATTCCGAGCTGACCGTCGATCCGGCACAAGGCGGTGATCGCTCCGGACCGGACCTGGAGATTCTCGACGTCGGCCCTGGCAAGGAGCGTGGCCTTGATCCGCTCGCGGAGCGGCTGAGGGGCGGGCTTGGGGTAGAGGACGCAGTAGGTCAGCGCTTCGGCCGCTCGCAGACGGACGACGGAATCGGGATCGCCGAGAGCGTCGAAGATCGCGGCCAGCGCCGGCTCGCTCGGGCGGCCATAGGCCCCGAGGACCGCGACCGCCTCGGCCCTCCGCGAGGCTTGCGGGTCGCGAGCGAATTCGAGCAGCGGCGGGACGATCACCTGGGGATCAGCCTCAAGCCGGCCGAGCGAGCAGGCAATCTCGAACCGGGCCGAGGGGTCCGGATCGTTCAGGACCGAGGCGAGCGCCGCCTTGACCGGCGCGATGATCGCGTCGTCGACAGGCACGTTCAACTCCGGGCTCAACAGGTAAACCAGCGCCCGGGCCGCGGCGGCGCGGGCGCCCGGGTCGTTGTCGAACAACATCTCGGTCAGCGGAGCAACCGCCCGACGCTCGCGCGGACGTAAGGCGTAGAGATCGCCCACGGCTTTCGTTCGTTCGACGGCGTCCATGGAGCGTAAGCGGCGTATGGTCGCGTAGCCTTCGTCCTGGGTCGTCCAGCGGAACTGAAACACGGCGATGAACCCGGCCGTCGCCGCGATGATCCCCAGCAGGTGCCAGGTTCGGAGCTTGGGAATGGTCCGATCGATGGTTGGCCAGTTCATCACGGAAAAATCTCTGAGGGTCAGGGATAGTCCCCGAATCTTATCGGAGTTTTTCCTGTTTTACAAGTGTCGGAAATCGGGATGGCGTCAGGTCGGCCGTTCTTCAGAATTCTTAAAGGAGTTCCAGGCCGGGTCTCTTTAGAATATCGCCAGATCTGGTACCACGCCAATTCCGTTCTCGATTCCCCCAGGAGATACTGATGAATCCTTATCTGTCGCGTCGGAGCCGCCGGGCGTTCCTTGGCACCATGACCGCCGGGGCGGCGTTCTTCACCACCAAAGGCTTGTTCGCCGACGAGCTGGCCGCCACGCCGTCGAGGACCGAAGGGCCGTTCTACCCCGACCGGCTCCCGCTCGATACCGATAACGACCTGATCATCATCAAGGATCGCATCACCCCCGCCGTCGGCGAGATCACTCACCTGACCGGGCGGATTCTCACCTCGTCGGGAACCCCGGTCAAGGACGCCACCATCGAGATCTGGCAGTGCGACGCCAACGAGGTTTATCTCCACACCGGCGACAGCAACCAGAAAAAAGACCAGCAGGACAAGAACTTCCAGGGGTTCGGCCGGTTCACCACCGCGTCGACCGGCGAGTACCGCTTCCGGACGATCAAGCCGGTCCCCTACCCCGGCCGTCCCGCGCCTCACATCCACTTCAAGGTCAAGAAAGGGGATCGCGAGATCCTCACCTCGCAGCTCAACATCGCCGGCCACCCCGGCAACAAGCGGGACGGGATCGCGATGGAAGGCACGATGTTCGAACGCGAACTGCTGATGGCCGAGTTCAAGCCGATCCCGGGCTCGAAGATCGGCGAGCTGGCTGCCAACTTCGACATCATCCTCGGCGTGACCCCGGACGATCGCGACCGCCTGCGGAACCGCTGATCGCCGTGGCTCATGAAGAAAACCCCGATATCAACTCATGAGTCAAACTCGTTTTTCCCATCCCCTTCGAACCGATCGATCTGGAGTGAATCATGCGGATGTCTTGTTTGATCCCCGCGCTGTCTGTGCTCGTGCTGGCCGGGCCAATCGCCCAGGCCCAGGGGCCCGGTGGTCCCGGTGGCGGCCGAGGACCCGGTGGCGGCCGAGGGCTGTCGAAGTCGGCCGATGTCGATGACCTCGTCACCAGGATGATGGCCTTCGACGCCAACAAAGATGGGAGCCTCACGAAGGCCGAGGTCACCGATACCCGGCTCGTCGGCCTCTTCAACCGGGCCGACGCCAACAAGGACGGAACCGTCACCAAGGCCGAACTCACCGCCCTGGGCGAGAAGGAATACACTGGCGGCGGCGGATTCGGCGGACCGGGCGGACCGGGCGGCGGATTTGGCGGACCGGGTGGTCCCGGCTCGCGTCCCGGCGAGGTTTTCTCGCCGATGATTCAGCAGCGGCTGAACCTGTCCGACGCCCAGAAGGCCCAGATGGCCGCGCTCCAGAAGGACGTCGACGCCCGGATCGAGAAGATCCTCGACGACGACCAGAAGGCCACGCTCAAGCAGATGAGAGAGCGAGGTCCCGGAGGCCCCGGTGGTGGACGTCGAGGTCCCGGCGGACCCGGCGGTCCGAACGAGTAAATCTGGGTATGACACCGTCCGACATAAATCGATGAGTCGCTGCAAATAGGTAGGGTGTGTCGAGCGTCAGCGAAGACGCACCGGCGACACCTCGACACACCCGACAACGAATGGAAACGTGCGTTTTTCTTGTAGGGTAGGGCTTGCCCTGCCGTCCCCGATTAATCGGCAGGGCAAGCCCTACCCTACGGAGAAGTTCGAGCGATTCCAGCAAAGACCCCCTCGACGATTTCCATTGCCAACGCCCTCTTGAGGCCCTCGACGTGAACGATGCCTGGATCGCCGACCGGATGAAGCACATCGACGCTTCGGGCATTCGCAAGGCGTTCGACATGGCCAGGGCCATGAAGGACCCGATCAACCTGTCCATCGGCCTGCCCGACTTCGACGTCGCCGAACCGGTCAAGCTCGCCGCGATCGAGGCGATTCAAGGCGGCTTCAACGCCTACACCCAGACCCAGGGAATCCCCGAACTTCGCGGCAAGCTTCAGGAAGCCGTCGACGCCGAGCACCATCACGCCGACCGCCAGGTCCTGATCACCTCGGGGACCTCCGGAGCGCTCTTGCTGGCGCTCTGCTGCGTCGTCGACCCTGGCGACGAGGTCATCATCTTCGACCCCTACTTCGTGATGTACCGCCACCTCGTCACCCTGGCGGGGGGAAAATCCGTCCTGGTCGACACCTATCCCGACTTCCGGGTCGACCTCGACAAGGTCAAGGCGGCGATCACCCCCAGGACCAAGGTCATCCTCGTCAACAGCCCGGCCAACCCGACGGGAACCGTGGCCTCGGCCGCCGAGATGGAGAGCCTGGCCCAGCTCTGCCGCGAC
>JAJYCH010000324.1:2446-6009 GCA_021778575.1 Planctomycetota bacterium | reverse complement strand
TCTGGTCGAGCCTGGGTTGCCTCCTGTTCGAGGTCGACCCGGTCGAGCACGACCACCGGCTCGCCCTGACCAGCCACCTGCCGCATGTCGTGGCCGCCGCCCTGGCCGGATCGGTCCCGCCCGAGTTTCTGCCGCTCAGCGCCGGGGCCTATCGCGACGGAACCCGGGTCGCCGGGGCCGATGCCCAGCTCTGGACCGGGATTTTTCTCGAAAATCGCGCGGCGGTCCTCGACGCCTTGAAAGTCATGCAAGAACGGCTCGAAACGTTTCGCCACGGACTGGAGGCGGGCGACGCTCGACTACTCGTCGACTGGTGGAATTCGGCCAAAAAAGGGAGCGAATGAACGGCCGACGTCATCCCGAACCGGCCCGATCGCGGCGACCTCGACCGGCCTGCGATCCCTGCCGCTGGAGATCCCTCGGTCAAATTCCGAACCTGTTTTGGGGAATCCGGTTTGAAATATCTGCCCGGTTTTTGATAAAACGGTGATTCGCTTGTCAAAAAATCGTTTTTGTTAACGAACTTCTGAAACGAGTCCTGGCCTCATGCTCTGGCATCTCCAAATCGCCCCTTCGCCGGGGCAGCCCGACCTGGCGGGTCGCCGGGTTGTCGCCGACGTTGCCGAACTTGGCATTTCCGGCCCCTGGTCGGTCTCGGCCGCCCGAGGATTCCTGATCGAGGGCGCGATCGATCGCGCGGGGATCGAGAAAGCCGCTCGAGCGGTCTTCGTCGACCCGGTGGTCGAGACGCTCGTCCTCCGATCCGTCGAGGAAATCCTCCCGGAAACCGGCGCGACCATCGTCCACGTCCTGCCGATCGCCGGTGTCACCGACCCCGAGGCCGAGAGCGCGCTGGCCTTGCTCAAAGACCTTGGCTACGCCATCGATAACGTCCGAACCATCAAGACCTACGCGATCGAAGGGCCGAGCGCAGCCCTCCCTCGCCTGATCAGCCGGGTTCTGGCGAATGACGCGGTCGAGCAAGCCGTCGTTGGTCCGCTGCCGTTCAAGAAGCTCGGGGCGGGAAGCTCCTACCAGTTCGCCCGCGTTGTGGTGCCGATCGCCGGCAAGACCGACGCCGAGTTGCTCGAAATCAGCCGGAAGGGGCAGCTCCACTTCAGCTTGCCCGAATTCCGCGCCGTCGAAGCCCACTTCGCCGAACTTGGTCGCGAGCCGACCGACGCCGAACTCGAAACGCTGGCGCAGACCTGGTCCGAACACTGCTCGCACAAGACGCTCCGGGGGCGGATCGAATTCAACGGCCAGGTCATCGATAACCTGCTCAAGCAGACCATCTTCGGCGCGACCCAGCAGATGAACCTCGACTGGCTCGTCAGCGTCTTCGCCGACAACGCCGGCGTCGTCCGGTTCGACGACGATTTCGACGTCTGCTTCAAGGTCGAGACCCACAACCACCCCTCGGCGATCGACCCTTACGGCGGGGCCAACACCGGGCTCGGCGGCGTGATTCGCGACCCGCTCGGGACCGGCCTCGGCGCCAAGCCGATCTGCAACACCGACGTCTTCTGCGTCGCGCCCCCCGACACGCCCGGCGACAGCCTGCCGAGCGGCGTGCTGCACCCTCGTCGAATCCTGAAAGGGATCGTCGCCGGGGTCCGCGACTACGGCAACCGGATGGGCATTCCCACCGTCAACGGAGCGCTCGTCGGCCACCCGTCCTACCTGGCGAACCCGCTGGTTTTCTGCGGGACGGTGGGCGTCTTGCCGCGTGGCATGTCGGAAAAGTCGGTCCAGGCCGGCGACCGGATCGTCGCCGTCGGCGGCCGGACCGGTCGCGATGGCATCCACGGCGCGACGTTCAGTTCGGTCGAGCTGACCAGCGAGAGCGAGTCGATCTCCGGCGGTGCCGTCCAGATCGGCAACGCGATTACCGAGAAAATGGTCCTCGACATCGTTATCCAGGCCCGAGACCGTGGTCTCTTCCGCTCGATCACCGACTGCGGGGCAGGGGGGTTCAGTTCGGCCGTCGGCGAGATGGGGGCCGAGCTGGGCGCCGAGGTCGAGCTCGATAAAGCACCGCTCAAGTATGAAGGACTCTCGTATACCGAGATCTGGATCTCCGAGGCTCAGGAACGGATGGTTCTGGCCGTTCCTCCCGAGAACTGGGCGGAGCTGAAACAGCTCTGCCAGAGCGAAGGCGTCGAGGCGACCGACCTCGGCCAGTTCGTCGATACCGGCCGCCTGACCCTGAAATATCAAGGCGAGGTGGTTGGCGACCTGTCGATGCACTTCCTGCACGACGGCCGGCCCAAGGTTGTTCGCAAGGCGACCTATGTCGAGCCGGAAGTAAAGCCGCTGACCTTGCCGGACGAGACCGATTACACGAACGATCTGCTGGCGATCCTGGGAACCTGGGACGTTTGCAGCAAGGAATGGATCGTCCGCCAATATGATCATGAGGTTCAGGCCCGAACGGTCATCAAGCCGCTGGTGGGCGAGAAGGACGACGGCCCCGGCGACGCATCGGTCGTCTTGCCGGTCGCCGGTTCGACCCGAGGGCTGGCGATCTCGTGCGGGATCAACCCGCGTTATGGGTTGCTCGACCCTTACGCGATGGCCGGCTGCGTGATCGACGAGGCCGTGCGGAACTGCGTGGCCGTGGGGGCTGATCCCGAGCGGATCGCGATCCTCGACAATTTCTGCTGGGGAAACACCGAGCGGCCCGAGACCCTGGGCTCGCTGGTCATGGCCGCCGAAGGGTGTCGCGACGTCGCCCTGGCCTACGGCACGCCGTTCATCTCGGGCAAGGATTCGCTTTACAACGAATACTCGCATGAAGGCCAGAGCCGCTCGATCCCGCCGACCTTATTGATCAGCGCGATGGGCCAGGTGCCCGACGTCCGCAAGTGCGTGACGATGGATTTGAAAGAGGCTGGCAATAGCTTGCTCCTGGTTGGCACCACTCGCGACGAGCTTGGCGGATCGCACTGGGCGATGGTCCGGGGGCTCGAAGGCGGCTACGTTCCCAAGGTTAACTTGGAAACGGCCCCTCGGATCTTCAAGGCCGTTCATGAAGCGATTTCGCAGGGCCTGATCCGATCCTGTCACGACCTGAGCGAGGGCGGCCTTGCTGTTGCCTTGGCCGAGATGGCGATTGCGGGTGGGCTGGGGGCTGAGATCTCTCTCGATTTCGAAGGAGAGGGCGCTGCTCACCCGGCTTCTGCCTTGTTTTCCGAATCACCGACACGTTTCCTGCTCGAAGTTCGAGATCAATCAGTAAACGATGTATTCGAGCTGCTTTACTCTTTACCGACCGTAGACATCGGCGAGGTCATCTCCGATCCCCGGCTGATCATTACCGATGGGTCGTCTAGAACCTTCATCGATGCACCGCTTTCCGCCCTGAAAGACGCCTGGCAAGCCCCGCTCCGCTGGTGAGAGTTCCCGTCGGGTGGGCCGAACCCACCCGACGCTAACGAGAACGCCGGGCCAGTCTTAAAATCGCCCGAGAGATCGAAAAACGCCTCGCACTAAAACGCAAAGGAAAACGCCGATGCTTCGCTTCGTGACTTTCGTTGACGGCTCCAATCTTTATGGTGTGC
>JAJYCH010000324.1:0-2436 GCA_021778575.1 Planctomycetota bacterium | reverse complement strand
AATCTTCGAGTGGACGACTACGGTTCGTTCTACCGCCATGTCTTTGAACAGTCTGTGCAGTACTGGGGCCGGACGTTTGCCGACGGTTCCCCCTGGCCCTCAGCGCAGCATTCGCGAATCTACTGGTATGTTGTTGGCAAGATGGATGAGTGGGATCTGAACGACCCCAAGGCCGAAGCCCGGCTCCGGAGCCGGTTCGAGCTCAACCCCCGGCTCCGCGATAGCTATCTGGAAGACATCTCGCGCCGTCTGCCCGACCTGACCATGGAACGCCGGAACGAGGAAGCCTGGAACCTCTGCTTCGCCGAGACCCGCGAGTGGTACGAGAACAAGCGCCGGGCGCTCGAACGAAAGAAGCGGTTCTATCACGGAGTTCAGGCCGCAACCGACTTCGTCGAGATCCGCCAGGAAGGGCACTGGAAGGTCGACCTCCTGCACCACACCCTGAACGAAAAGGGGCTCGACACCAGCCTCGCGGTCGACATGGTCGCACTTCAGGATACTTATGACATCGCGATCCTGATTTCGGGCGACGCCGACGGGATTCCCGGGATCAACTACGTCAAGGGACGGTCGAAGCACGTCGGAGTCGCTGAGTTCCGTCGAGGAGCCCCCGCCGACTTCCCGACCAAGGGAGCCTCGTCGAGGCTCAAGATCGCCGCCGACTTCGTCGTCCAGGTCTACGAGGCCGACCTGATCCGTCGGAACCTCGCCTATCGCGCCGAACCCGATTATCCCGGCGTTGGCTACACATCGTCACTCCCGCACGATGGGAATTATTGATCCCAACGCAATCGACCGATGGCCGATCCCGAATCCATCCGGAACGGCCATCGGCTTCTCTATTGACGACTGAGTCCTGAGTCCCAAGTCCTTGAGTCCCTTGTCGAGAGAATGACCCATGTCCACGCCCCGCGTCCTCGTTCTCCGGGCTCCCGGAACGAATTGCGACGAGGAAGCGGCCTTCGCCTGGCGGCTGGCGGGGGCCAAGGTCGAGTCATGGCACCTGGGTCGGCTGGTCGAGTCGCCCGAGTTGCTCGACTCGTTCCAGATCCTGACTTTGCCCGGCGGCTTTTCGTACGGCGACGACCTCGGCTCGGGCGTGATCCTCGCCAAGCGCCTGGGGTCGGTCCTGGGCGACCCGCTCCGCCGATTCCTCGACCGCGACGGCCTGGTCCTGGGAATCTGCAACGGCTTTCAGGTCCTGGTGAAGGCGGGCCTCTTGCCGGGCAACACCAACCTGGGCCACGCGACCTTGACCTTCAATGACTCCGGCCACTTCGAATCGCGCTGGGTCAAGTTGCTGCCGACCCCCGGTTTGACCCCGTTCCTGACCGACGACGAACCGGTCGAGATGCCCGTAGCCCACGGCGAGGGGAAATTCGTCCTCGCCGACACGGCTGGCCTCGAAAAGCTTCAGGCGTCGGGCCAGGTTGTCTTATGCTATGCAGACGATTCGAATTCGCCGACCTCAAAATATCCTGATAATCCCAACGGTTCGATCGGTGCCATCGCCGGTCTTTGCGATCCCACCGGCCGGATCTTCGGTCTGATGCCCCACCCCGAACGGAACATCGACCCCTTGCATCACCCACGCTGGACGAGAAATGGGCTCGGCGTCGAGGGGGATGGCCTGCGGATCTTCCGGAACGCGGTTCAGGCTTTGAAGGGGTGATTCCACTCACGGCTTGGCCGTTGAAGCGGAGGGCGAAGATGTTTGAGCGCCGCCGCAGCGTTGGAGATGGTCCTTGTCGATGAAGACAACCTCCACCCTCGCCTTGGTATGGTTGACCGGGATCGGAGAATCCGACTGGTTCAACTCATCAAAGTAAACCGTGCACTTGTAATGACAGTGGACCAGTTGGCAGAGGCCGGCCAGAGGATAGACCTTGGGCAGGTCGGCCTTTTCGCCAATCTTTTCGATCACGATCCGGGCGTTGTTTCGCTGGATTACGGGCGAGGCGCGAGGTTGGGAACGGGTCAATTTGTCCCAGACTTCCTCTTCGCTCGGAGGGTCCATGCAAGAGATTCCGTCGGACCCGTTGGCCGGTTGATCAATGATGGGGATCTTGGGAGAGTCCGGGTCGGGCAGGCTGACTTCCAGGCCGGCCGAAGAGACCAGTTCATCTTTCTTGATCGGCTTGGCAAGGTTCGAGGCGGGTGTGGGACCGGTGATGGTTGGGGCAATTGGCCGATCGCGGTGGACCCAGCAGAGGCTGGCGGCGACGATTGTGCAACCGAGCAAGATCGATCCTCCGAGCCAGCGAGCCGCCTTGACGAGATCGGCGTTCATCTTCCTCTCCTGGGATTGACGCGGTTCGACATGGCTCATTCCCGGCCATTGATTCGAGAATCTATCGGAGTCCGACACTTCTGTCGATCCGAGCTTCGATCCGGAGCGCCGTCGAAAAAATCCCGGATGGACTTGACGATGCG
>JAJYCH010000323.1 GCA_021778575.1 Planctomycetota bacterium | reverse complement strand
CAGGCCGAGGTACAGCTCTTTCAAGATGTCGTGGCCGATGGTCACCAGGACCTTCTTGATCATCTGCCCGGCGGCGCCGGTCTGGTAGGTGACGAGCGTCTTGCCGAGCAGCTCGGCCGCGGCTCGCTTGGCGTCTTCCTTCGAGCGGACGAGCTGGACGCCCTTGGCCATGCCGTCTTTGCGGGGCTTGAGGCCGCTGGCGATCTCCAGGGCTTCACCCCGGTCGTCGTCGGGACCGATGGCGATCCCCTTGCCTCGGCCGCCGGCGTGAACCTGGGCCTTGACGACGATCAGGCCGCCGCCGAGCTTGTCGAACGCCTCGGCCGCCTCTTCGGGAGTGGTCGCGACGATCCCGTCGGGGACGGCGACTCCGGACGCCTTGAGCAGATCCTTCGCCTGATACTCGTGGACTTTCATGGGTCTTCGGGCCTTAGGCTTGACGAAAGCGGGTGGGTACCAGGAGCTTGGCCGGGACAGGCCTCGACCATCGATAGGCCGTTTTACCACACCCCTGAAGGGCGTTCCAGGGGCTAGCATGGCGTCCGAGGTCTTCGAGGGCCGTTTCCAGGCCCGATCTCGCGCGACTTCACCGTCGGCGAAACTCCTCCTCGACCTCGCGGGCGATCTGGGCCAGCTCCTCGTCGGTGGGGAAACTGGGGTCCCCTCGGTAAATCTCGCGAGCCTCGGGCGACTCGACCACCTCGCGGAATTCTTCGAGCCAGAACGCCGCTTCGTCGCCATCCGGGGCCTCCTCGCGAGGAATCTCGACCTTGACGACCTTCGCCGGACGCTTCCGCTCCTTGAGAGAATCCATCCGGGTCAGGAAGTCGTCGGCCGAGACGATCCGGGCCTTTTTTCGTGAAGCCGCACGCTGGATTCTGTGATCCGAAGAAACGACCGTCAAGCTCCTCGGATTGGAATCCTTGGCGATCAGGTCCTCGATCCGCTCGTCGGCGCTATCGTGATCGACGGCAAAAAAGACGCTGATGCCTTTATGCTTGGTCGCGGCCGAGAAGTGGTCGGGTGCATCATTGGCGTCAAAGACCACGGTCGTCTGGTGGGCATCGACCGGGTCGAGCGCCGCGGCCAGGTCGTTCAGGAACCGTAGTCGAACCTTCCGGAACTTCTCCGGGCCAAGCTTCGGACCCATCAAGCCGGCGGCGAACATCACGTTGTAACCGTCGATGATGGTGCGCATGGGAGTCTTTCGGCAAAATCAGAACCAGTCGTCAAATTGTTCAAAGAGCCGATCGAGGAAGGCGAGGAATACGACCCCGTCAGGTCCAATCAGAAGAGGTTCGACCGCGAATTGAGGATGATCGATCGGAGCGGTGACAGGGGACGATCGCGGGAATGGATACTCGACGTTCTCTCGCTCCCCGGCGACCGATGGTGACAGAGCCTCAATGCCCCTCGCGATCGGAATGAGTGGACGAATGTAATTCCGAAGTTCTGAAAGCGTTGCCAGTCCGAGACCATTCCGGACCTTGGTGATGCCGCTGACATAAGTCATGAAGGAAACAAAATAACGGTGCCCGCCGTCACCAGGCGGCGTGGACGTATCCCAAAAATAGGCCTTGGCAACCTTCTCGGTGCACATCTGAAGATAATGGAGCCAGTGACAGGGCGGTTGTGACTGGACTCGTAGAAAAAGAAAGAGCTGATAATCCGATCGTGCTTGCGATAAAAATGCCGCCCGTTCCGGTCCCATCAGTCGGTCTCCGGCCTACCGAACGCGACCCGCGATTCGAGACTCCAGCCGCAAGGCGGGGCCAATTCCTTCTTTGTCAGGGCTTCCCACTCGGAAGGTGTGACTTCGGCCACGAGAACGGTGAATCGCTCTAATCCATCAACATCAACGCTGAAATCGAGTGCCTCGAACGGCCCGGCGCGATTGGAAAGGGCGAGTGATTGATTGACCTCAATCAATCGAACTTCCCGGGCTGGTGCTCCGGTCGGAAGGTAGTAAACGACCACAAGATTGGAATCGATATCGAGGTGTTGCGACGCGATCCAATGGGCGAAGCCTTCGCGAGAGACATCCGGAGCGACCGTTTCAGCGATTTGCATGAGCGTCTCCCTCAGTCGATCGATCAATGATCTTATTATCGCCGGACACTCTTCCCCGGTCCAGAGCGACGGAGTCGAGATTCATTGCGTCAATCAAGGCGCCGACGCCGTCCCCGACTCCTGGACGATCCCTCCCAGCGTGTAGCGGACCTCGCCCGCAACAATCACCGTGTGGGCTCGGCCTCTCACCTGGTAGCCGCCGTAGGGGGTGTTTCGGCTCTTGGAGTAGAACGCGTTGGGGTCAATAGTCCAGGTGGTGGTGGGATCGATGATGGTCACGTCGGCGTCGGCACCGGGGCGGAGGGTTCCTTTGGGAATGTTGATCAGCTTCGCGGGTTCGACGGTCAATTTGCGGATCACCTCGGGCCAGGTCAGGTGGCCGGGCTCGATCAAGGCCATGACGGTGATCGGGATCAAGGTTTCGAGGCCGACGATCCCGAACGGGGCCTGGTCGATCTCGCGGAGCTTCTTCTCGGGCGAATGCGGCGCGTGGTCGGTGCAGAGCAGGTCGATCGTGCCGTCGCGAAGGCCGCCGATCACGGCGTCGACGTCGGCTTGGGTCCGGAGCGGTGGGTTCATCTTGTAGTTGGTGTCGAACGTCCGGAGCTTCTCGTCGGTCAGGGTGAAGTGGTGCGGGCAGGCCTCGGCGGTGACGTTCACGCCGCGACGTTTCCCTTCCTGGACCAGTTCGACGGCCCGTTCGGTCGAGATGTGCTGGATGTGGAGCCGGCCTCCGGTGATCTCGGCCAGTCGGATATCGCGGGCGACCATGATGTCCTCGGCCGCCGCGGGCATCCCGCCGAGGCCGAGTTTCATCGACTCGAACCCCTCGTTCATCACGCCGCCGACGGTCAACTCCATCACCTGGCAGTGCTGCATGATGCAGCGGTCGAACATCTTCGAATACTGCAAGGCCCGGCGCATCAAGGAGGCCGACGAGACGGGAGCCCCGTCGTCGGTGAACGCGACCGCTCCACCGGCGACAAGCTGGCCGAGTTCGGCCAGCTCGTTCCCTTCGCGCCCCTTGCTGACGGCACCGACCGGGTAGACATTGGCGAACCGGGCTCGCTGAGCCTGGAGGATGATGAACTCGGCCGCCCCCTGGCTGTCGATCGCCGGTCGGGTATTGGGCATGCAGGCAACCGACGTGCAACCTCCGGCCAGCGCGGCCTTTGCGCCGGTGGCGATGGTCTCGTCTTCCTCGTTGCCGGGCTCGCGAAGGTGGACGTGAACGTCGATCAGGCCCGGGCAGACGATCATCCCCCGGGCGTCGATGACGATGTCGGGAGCCTCGAACCCTTCGCCGATCGCCAGGACTCGCCCGCGACCGAGAAAGACGTCGGTGACGCGGTCAATGTCCTGGCTCGGGTCGATCACCCGGCCCCCGCTGATCTGGATCGTCGGCACGTCGCGGATCTCCTGACAAACTCGGGAAAATGTCGGCTCGCTGGAATTCTTGGCTTCGTTTTTGATCAACGAAAGAGCAGTTGTTCGGCGGTCCGGTACAGTAGCCATTTTTTCTGGTCGGCGTTCAGAAAGTCGAGCTTGTCGCGGATCAGGGTCAGGCTGTCGGCGTATGTATCCTGGGCGACCTGGAATGGGCAATCGCTTTCCCATAGGCACCGATCCGGACCAAACGCCTGGACCACTCGCTTGATCAAGGGACCGAGATCGAGATAGGGCGGGGTCTTCTTGCCCAGAGCGTAAAAGGCCCCGACCTTGACCATCACTCCGGGATAAAGGGCCAGGGCGCAGAGGGCGTCGACGTCGGCGTTTTCGATGGTCCCGTTCGCACCGATCCGGCCGAGATGGTCGATGATGACCGGCGTCCGGGGGTGGCGCTGGGCCATCCGGGCGACCTCGGCGAAGCCGTCGGGATTGATCAGGCAGCTCAAGGCCAACCGCTGCTTCGCGGCGGTCGCGAACATCGCCTGATACCCCTCCGGTTCGAGCCATCGAGGACCAGGGAGCTTGCTAAAATTGGGCGCGATCCGGAAGGCGCGGACACCCTTGGGTTTGAGGTCGGTCATCGCCCGGGCGGGGTCCTTGCCGAGCGGATCGACGATCGCCGTGCCCACAAACCGGTCGGGATAGAGCTTGATCATGTCGAGCATGTACGAATTATCGAACTGATAATACGACATCTGGATCAAGTTGACTCGCCCGACGCCTAGAGGCTCGCATACCTTCAAGAGTTCCTCGGCCGTGAACGACGCCGGTTTCATGTCCTCGACCGTAAACCCCTCGGCCAGCGGATAATGAGCGACGTCGGGCGTCCAGATGTGCGAGTGGGCGTCGATATAGGGTTCGAGTGGTGGCATGGCGACCTGTTCTCTGGTTCCCGACCCGATTCCCCTGGTGGTCCGCAGCGCGATCGACCCTGGATCGACGGCAGCCGTTCGGGATCGGTTCTTATCTTCTCAGAACCGCCGGACAGGCTCAAGCACACCCCAAAACCGAGCCGTCGGGATGGAGGCAAATACAAGGCTTGAGAGTTTTTGCGGCGAATCTTTAACGTTATGGTTTGATGAATTCTCGCCAGGGTGATGACTCGCGTGAATGGAGTTGGTATAATTATTTCCTCGCCCCGCCTTACAAAGCGAATCTGCTTGAGGTTCGCCCCGCCTGTTCGGAGTATTTGATGTCTGAGACCCCCCGCATTGACCTACGGTCTGATACCGTGACCCTTCCGACCGAAGGGATGCGAAAAGCGATGGCCAGCGCCGAGGTCGGCGATGACGTGATGCACGAGGATCCAACGGTTCTCCGGCTCGAAGAGGCGACGGCCCAGTTACTGGGCAAGGAAGCCGCGCTGTTCACGCCGTCAGGCACGATGGCCAACCAGATCGGGATCGGGCTCCATTCCCGGCCCGGCGACGAGCTTATCTGCGAGCCGACCGCGCACGTTTACCTCTGGGAAGGGGGAGGGATCGCCCGGCTCTGGGGTGTGACCGCCCGGACCATCGAGCCGCTCCACGGCTGGCTCCAGCTTGACGACTTGCACGGGAAAATCCGGCCGGATGACCCCCATTACGCCCACACCCGGTTGGTCTGCCTCGAAAACACCCGGAACCGAGCGGGGGGCAAGGTCCACCCGATCACGGCGATCGCCGAAATCTCCGGCTGGGCAAGAGCCCACGGCCTGGCGATGCACCTCGACGGAGCGCGGTTGATGAACGCGGTCGTCGCCAGCGGAATTCCGGCGGCGGAGTGGACCCGGTACTTCGACACGGTCTCGATCTGCTTCTCGAAAGGGCTCGGAGCGCCGATCGGCTCGGCACTGGCGGGCACCAGCGACGCCATCCTGGAAGCCCAGCGGCTCCGGAAAGTCATGGGCGGCGGAATGAGGCAGGCGGGAATCGTCGCCGCCGGGGCGCTTTACGCGCTCGAAAACCATGTCGAGCGGCTGGCCGAGGACCACGAAAACGCCCGGCTCCTGGCTCGCTGCGTCGAGCAAACTCCCGGTCTCTCGCTCGAATCGGGACCGGTCGAGACGAACCTGGTCTGGATCAGCGTCGACCCCTCGCTCGGGACCGCTCGCGAATTCGCCGACCGGCTCAAGTCCGAAGGGATTCTGGTCAGCGCCCTGGGAGCCCAGGTGATTCGGGCCTGCACCCACATCGACGTCACCCGCGCCGACATCAAGCGGACGATCGAGGTCCTTGGTCAGGTGACCGCGATGGTCGGAGTGGGTGCGGTCTAGGTTTGCCTTGATGGCGAACTCATTATGAGGATAGACTGAAACTCTCAGACAATCGTCAAAGGAGCAACGGGTTATGATGCCGTTTGGAATGGCGGGTTTTTGATCCGTTGCTTTCTTGCAACTGTAGGGTAGGGCTTGCCTTGCCGTTCGCATCCAGTGGCTTTGCCCCTAAAATCATTGCCCTGAGACGACTTATGGGGTGATGGCGAATCTGGGTGAATTGGGGATTCGAGATTTGACATCTCAGATCGCATTCAGC
>JAJYCH010000322.1 GCA_021778575.1 Planctomycetota bacterium | reverse complement strand
ACGCACGCTTCGGGCACCGTGATCATGCCGGTGCTGATGCGCTCGGGCACCGTCGTGAAGCGCGCCGGCTTCGAGGTCGCCAGCTTCTGCCGGCTGGTGCAGCAGCACCGCATCAACGCCACCTTCATGGTGCCGACCATGATCTACGTGCTGCTCGACGCGCCGCAGCGTCGGCAGCACGACCTGTCGAGCCTGGCAATGGTGATCTACGGCGCTGCGCCGATGTCGCCGGCGCGGCTGCCCGAGGCCATCGACGTCTTCGGCCCGGTGTTCATGCAAATCTACGGCCAGTCGGAGGCGCCGATGGCGCTGACCGTGCTGCACACGCGCGAGCACGAGCCCGAGCGCCATCCGCAGCGGCTGGCCAGTTGCGGCACGCCGATGCCCGGCATCCAGCTGCGGCTGCTCGACGAACAGCAAGACCTACGGCACTCTCTCGGGCAACACCAACCCAGGCAACACGGTCTCGGCAACCTTCACGGTCACCGGGAACTCCAACCAGATGGTCAGCCTGGTCAGCTACATCGTGCCTTACAGCGGTGCCCCGCTGAGCGCCCAGACCGTTTACAGCCTCGACACCGGGACGTTCACACCCGGCACGCACACCGTCAGCGTCACGCTCCCCTCGGGTGCCTACCAGGTCGACTTCGTCTGCGGAGCCGCGATCACCCAGTTCGGCCCGACCGGCAGCAACGTCACCTATCACGGTGAGCAGCGGTTCTTCAGCTCCGACTCCGACGGATGCGGAACGACCTGCATCACCACGCCGCCGTTGGCTAACGTCCAGAGCGACATCGGCAGCGTCAGCACGCCGGGGACCGAGGTCTACAACAACGGCACCTACACGCTGACCGCCAGCGGTGCCGATGTTTGGGGCACCGCCGACGCCGCCAACTACGTCTACCAGACGCTCAACGGCGATGGTGAGATCGTCGCCCGGGTCGACAGCATCAGCAACACCGACGCCTGGGCCAAGGCCGGTGTCATGATCCGCCAGTCGCTCAGCGCTGGTTCGCCACAGGCCTCGGTCTTCGCCACGCCCGGTAACGGCGTGGTCTTCCAGGACCGCGAGACCCAGGGCGGCCAGAGCAATAGCTGGTCGGCCAGCAACAGCTATGGCTGTAACTCGACCACGCCGGTCTACGTCAAGATCGTCCGCTCGGGCAACACGCTGACCGGCTACGATTCGAGCAACGGCGTCAACTGGACCTTGATCGGCACCGACACGATCAACATGTCGCAGTCGGTTTATATCGGCCTGGCCGCCACCGCCCACAACAACTGCGCGGTGGCCACGGCTACCTTCGACAACGTCAGCACCAGCGGTTACTGGTCGAGCTGCTCGGGCCAGTCGCTGATCCAGTCGTTCGGCGGCTGGAGCGGCTCGACCTGCCTGTCGAGCTGGCTGGCCCAGAATTACTCCAACCTCTATGGCTCGAACGCCGGTTGCAACAACCTCTGGGGGATGAGCAATAGCAGTATTGCTTCGTACTGCCTCTCGCTCGAATGCCAGTACGGTGCCGAGAGCCTGGAGTGCACCACGCTCTCCGCCGCCATCGACGAATACGCCAGCACCTGGGGTCTCGGCGGTTCGACCGCCTGCAACTGGGGCTTTAATTGCAATTCGAGCGTCGGATCGCAGTGGGTGAACACCTCGGGCTCGTGCAGTGCCTTCGGCACTTCGAGCTGGAACCCCTGGGCGACGGTCGGCAGCCTGCTCTCGTTCGAGAACAGCAAGGCTTCATGCGGTTCGCTCTACTTCGGTAATACCGGCAACCACCAGCTCGCTTGCAACGTGGTCTATCAGGTCTCGAGCTGCTGGTAAGCCACCCGGTCGTCAACACGCGAAGGGCCGGATCGAACGATCCGGCCCTTCGCTCACCATGGATCACTCCGGAGCGAGTGCCCTCATCTCTCTCACAGTCGATGGAGTCAATTGCATGGCGGGACTGATGGAAGAAGAATCGGTCATCATGACCCTCGGCCAGAGCCAGAATGTCGCCAAGCTTCCGGGCGAGAATCCCTCACTCACCTACTGGGCGAGTCCCGAAGGTCAGGAGCGGATCGAGGCGTTCGACGGCTGGAAGGATTCGACGAATCTGTCCTCCTGGCTGGCGCAGTCGCAACCGCGCCTTTATGGTCGAGAAGCCGGACTGAACAACCTCTGGGGTCAGAAAAATCGCGGAATCGCCGCCTTCGCGTTCGTCACCGAGATGATGCAAGGTCCCGACAGCGAAGCCAGCCGCAAACTGGCCGACGCCCTCAACGAATACGCGCGACTCGCCTGAGCCACGCCGTTCCGGAACGGTGAATCGATAAACCAAGTTGAGCCGGGCCACCTGGTCCGGCTCGACTTGTTACCACGGTTCTCGTGCGGACCCAGCATGAATTCGTTGAGCCGATCCTTCAATCGAACCGAGATCTCTCGTGGCTTTCGATGGGTTGAACGATCGCTAAGCCCCTCAAACCGCCTTGGCGAAGATCGCTTCGAGCGCCGGCACGGTCTTCTGCAGGAGGTCGGTCTTGCCGAATCCAGGGACAGCTCCCACGGACTGAGCCTCCATCTGGGCGTCTTCGTAGTTGCTGACGAGCATCACCGGGATGGCGGCCAGGTCGGGTTCGGCCTTGATCGCTCGAATCAGTTCGATCCCCGGCGTCCCATCGGCGTCGAGAATCCGGTTGATCAGCACCACGTCAAAATTCCCCGCGCGGAGTGAGACGAGGGCTTCACCCACCGCGTTGGCTCCCACGACTTCGGCTCCGTAGATCGTCCGAAGGTGTCGGGAAATCATCCCGTGGTCAAACGAGCACTGACCAACGGAAAGGATGCGCGGCTTGTCCATGATCGAGTCTCCCAGGAACGTCAGCCAGAGTCGGTCAGAATGCTCGATGCCCTCGAACCGGGATTTCGCACGACATCCCGGGACTGTGATCGAGGGACGAGCCGGTCGACGATCGGCAGCGGCGCCCATTCGAATTGTTCGAGTCCAACCCTAGTGAAGTCAATCACCAAGTTTAACGCGCCCGAGTTGATCGCGAACCAGGGCTCCGGAAAATCCGACTCGTGCTCGACGAGGGGGAACCGTCAAGCAACCAGTTCGCGACGGTCTGTTCAAATATTTCCAAGCACTCATCGATTTTTCCCTGGACAATTCGATTTCTCCGGATGAGACCGGCTCACGCCGATTCGATCGCCGGCGAGGGCGTCAATCGTCGAACAAGTTGCCCGACCAGACCGGCGACGATCTGCTGGACCAGGTTGTAGACCAGAATCGGCAGCATCACCTGCGGATGATCGGCGAGTGCCATTGAGGCGAGAACCAGACCGGTCCCGTTGTTGTTCATCCCCAGACCGTACATCAACGAAGCCCGTGCTGATGGGCCGGCATCAAGGCGACGAGCGATCCACCAGCCCGACGCGAAAGCCAGGGTGCAAAGTCCAGCGGTGATCGCCACGATCATCCCGAGAAAATCCCAGTCGGGGCTGGCAAGAGTCCGAGGAAGCACCGCCGCGGCATTGGAATAACTGAGAACCAGGAGGTTCACCGAGTTCGCCAGCTTCAGGTGAGGTCGAGCGACCGCCAGTCTCGACTCGCCGACGACCAGGCGGATCACGATCCCCAGCGCCGACGGGATGACCACGCAGGCCATCAGAAAGAACCCCGAACCCGTCGTGGCCAGTTCGTGGAGGTCCTCGGCGTAATCTCCGGAGGCCATGAACCCGACGGCATGAAGAGACAGCGGAGTGGCCAGCGGGCTCAGGATCGTCGACCCGACGACCAGGCCGAGGCTGAGCGCGAGATCGCCGTCGGCATTTTGCGACCATGCCGTCGACGAACCCGCGATCGGCATTGAGGCCACCAGCGCCAGGCCGACCAGGATCGTCTGGACCTCATCGCCATTATGCCAGCCGTGGAGGAGCCGAGAAACACCGAAGATGAAGAGAATCGGGATCGCCAGGTTCGCCACCAGGCCCAGACCCAGCAACGACGGTCGGCTGACCAGGTTGCGGAGTTCCGAGGCTTTCACCCCGAGCCCGGCATTGAGCAACAAGAATCCCAACATCAGAGAAGGCAGCGAGAGGTTCAGGCCGCCCCAGTTCCCCGAGAGATCTCCGATCGAAACCTTCCGAATCGCCAACCCTGGTCCGGGCCAGACGGCGGCAACCACGTAAGTCGCCAGCAACAGACCGAAAAAATGGTCGTGAACGAAGTGCGAGAACCGGTCGAGGGCGTTCCGTCTGCTGGACATGCGAATTCACCTGGATCGAGGTCGGTGAAATCCTCGGCGGAGAACCGTCTCCCGCCGAGTGGACCACCACATTCTCGGAGTTGTTTCTGAGCGGATGATGAAGTCACGATAAAATCGGCTTCATTCAAGTCGCTTCGATCACGCCACCGTTCCGCAGGAGAATCTCGATCAGCTCGACAACTCCAGCTCCTCGTTCGCCTCGCGTCACGAGCGGCACGCGTTCCTTGACCATCGGCAGGGCATTGGCGACGGCCACGCCGAGGCCGCAAACTTCGAGCATCGCCAGGTCGTTCTCGGCGTCGCCCACGCTGACGGTGTCGGCCGGGGTCAGGCCAAGCTCATCGAGCGCCGCGATCAGGCCCGACGCCTTGTCGATCGCGGTTGGCAGGATCATCAGGGCTGCCTTGTTCGAGATGATCCGGAGGTCGAGCCCCAACTCGGCAATCGTTGCCTCGATTGTCGAGCGATGCGGTTCCCAGGCCGCCACGATGACCCGGCCCACCGAGATCCGATCCACTCCCTTGCGCCGGAGTGATTCCACGAAGTGGTCGGGCGGGCGAGCGGCCAGGCTCGTCTCGGTACGGTCGGCCGGGCGATAGAGCAGAGCCCCGTTCTCGACGACGACGAGGTCGAACAGATTGATCCTCGGGCAGATCCCGAGCAACTCGTCCAGCTCGCGCCCCGTGACCAGCACGATTTTCCGCCCAGAAGCCTTGAGCCGCTCGACGGCCGCCCAGGTGACGTCGTCCACTCGTCCTTCACGAGCGAGCGTGCCGTCATAATCGGTCGCCAGAACCGGGAAGCGGATCATGAGAGGTCGTCCAGGGTCCAGGGGTGGCGATAGCTCTGTCTTGACTCATAACTCTGTCGCCACCGGGTTCGGAATACAAGAAACTCGTCGGCCCCGGTGCAGATTCCGGAACCCAACGTGGGTCGGGAGACCTCGAGTGCTTACTTTGCCGATCGTCGGTTGCCGAAGTTTTTTGGCATTTTCATTGAGTCAACCGGTCGCGAGTGTCTCGATTTGGACGACATTCTGGAGCAAATGCTTGAGTTTGGTCTACTTTTCGCAACAGATTGTCCCAAAACCAATCAATTCGTGATGGACTTGATTGTGGTCCAGGCCTAAAATGAGTGCTAGGTGACGTTTGTGTATCCTTCACTTAACCTGGGTTGACCAGATCTTGTCCATGAACAGGTTGTAATTCGACCTGATTCTCGAATGGATTCTCCTGGACCCATCCAAGGAATCGCGGTCATGCCCCAGCGAGGACTTGATTCACTTCCTGGCGAAGCGAAAGACGCCAATCATTCCATCGCGCTCCGCCAATCCCGAAAATCGGTGGATCGGAGCCGGAATTCGGTTGGTCGTCATCAGCAACGGTCGATTCGCGAGAACCCGAGCGGTTCGAACGTGTCGGAATCGACCCAGGAACAGGATCAACCAGGCGTGTCACTTGCTCTTGCCCCGATCCGGATCCTGGTTGCCGACGATCATCCGATCCTCCGGGAAGGTCTGGTCGCGCTGATTAACCGGCAGTCGGGCATGAAGGTTGTCGGCGAGGCGGCGGATGGTTGCGAGGCGGTTGCTCTGTTCAGCCAGGTCTTACCTGATGTCGCCGTGATCGATCTGCGGATGCCCGCCATGAACGGGATCGAGACCCTGGTCGCCATCCGGATGGCCAACCCCCAGGCCAGGCTGATCATTCTGACCTCGTTTGCCAGCGACGAGGACATTTACCGGTCTCTCCAGGCCGGAGCCAGGGGCTATCTCGTCAAGGA
>JAJYCH010000321.1 GCA_021778575.1 Planctomycetota bacterium | reverse complement strand
AGGGGACGGCCGGACTCGACCCGCTCCGGAAGTCGGACGTCGACCACTTCGCCAACCAAACCGGAAATATCGACGATCTCCTCCGCGTCTTCCGAACGATGGTCAACCACCTGTTCCCCGTCACCCGGGCCGCCGGTGACCAGACCTCGGTCCAGTGGGACCAGCTCAGCGAGCAGATCCGGCTCGACAACGGCTTCGACCCGGTCCAGCACGAGCAGCTTCGCGACGATCTCCGAAGAGGCCGGATCGGACTGGCCCGAAATCGCCTGCCCGTCGACGTCGAGATCCTCGACGCCAACGACGCCGACCTGATCGCCGCGCATGGTCCGTTCCCCGCCGAGGCGGTCCGTCGAGGTGAAGCCGCGCTCCGCAACGGCGAGGTCGCCGTCGTCTCGCTCGCGGCGGGAGTCGGTAGCCGCTGGACCACCGGCGCGGGGGTCGTCAAGGCGGTCAACCCGTTCGTGATGCTCGACGGCAAGCACCGGGGGTTCCTGGAGCTGCACCTGGCCAAGACCGGTCAGTCGCAGCGCCGGTTCGGGGTGAAGATTCCGCACATCGTCACCACCAGCTTCCTGACGCACGCGACCATCGAGCACCACCTGAGCCAGAGTGGCCAGTACGGACACGACGGCCCGGTGATCCTCTCGCGCGGTCAGTCGATCGGTCAGCGCCTGATCCCGATGGCTCGCGACCTGACGTTCCTCTGGGAGGAAGGCTCGCACGAGATCCTCGACGAGAACAAGCAGAAAGTCCGCGACTCGGGCCGCCGGGCGATCCTCGACTGGGCCCGATCGAAGGGAGAAGGGGCCGACTACACCGACAACACGCCGATCCAGCGGTTCAACCCGCCCGGCCACTTCTACGAGGTCCCCACGCTCCTCCGGAACGGCGTCCTGGCCCGGTTGCTCGACGAGTTCCCGAATCTGAACTGGTTGATGGTTCACAACATCGACACCCTGGGCGCGAACCTCGACCCGGGAGTCCTCGGCCTGGCGATGGCGAGCGGGGCCACGCTCTCGACCGAGGTGATCGCCCGACGGATCGAGGACCGAGGGGGTGGTCTCGCCCGGGTCGGCGGTCGGCTCCGGCTCCTCGAAGGGCTGGCGCAGCCGCGCGAGGATGTCGAATTCCGGCTCCGCTACTACAACACCCTGACAACCTGGGTGAACATTCCCGGCTTGCTCGAAGCCTTCAAGCTGACCGTGACCGATCTCCGCCGCGACCCGGCCAGGGTCGCCGCCTCGGTCCGGACCATGGCCGCCCGACTGCCAACCTACGTGACCATCAAGGACGTCAAGCGGCGGTGGGGACACGGGCAGGAAGACGTCTTCCCGGTCGTCCAGTTCGAGAAGCTCTGGGGCGACATGACCTCGTTGCCCGACCTCCCCTGTGCCTTTCTCGCCGTCGACCGCCAGCGCGGCCAGCAGCTCAAGGACACCGCCCAGCTCGACGGCTGGGCCAACGACGGCAGCCGCGACCACGTCCGGTCCCTCTGCGACTTCCCGGCCTGAGCCGAGCCGGAACTCTCGCCGCGTCGAGCGCCAGAAAACTTTGCAAAACCGGGGATCAATCCAGGTAGGCATCCGGGCCTCGATTGTGTATTTTTTAAGAAGTTTCGTTGGGAGTTTCGTGAATCACGAAGTTCGCCCTCGGACGTTTCGTCGGAGGCTCGAAGAATGTCTCAACCGGATTCCTGGGAAATCACGAACGATTCTCGGCTTCTCGAGTACGGCTCGGGACTGGGTAATATGGTCATCGGGGCGTTCGGGCTGGTCCTGGTCGCCTTGATCATCTACCTGGCGAGTGATGGCTCGACCGAGAGTCCCGATGTCGCGCGTCAGGTCGCCTCGCGGACGGTGGTCGACTGGCGACACGACCCGATCTTCGGCCTGGCCTGGTCGCCCGACGGGCGTTACCTGGCGTCATCGAGCTTCGGCCCGATCGTCCGGGTCTGGGATCGACAATCCGGCTCGATCCGCTCGCACGAAGGGGGGACCGAGCAACCTCGGTTCGCTGTGGGCTGGTCGGCCGATAGCCGGCGGCTGATGGTCAGTGGGCTCGACCTGCCGATCGAGAGCTGGGATCTCCGCGACCCGAAATCCGCCGATGGGCTGGGCGTCACCCGCCCCGTCAGCCTGGCGGAAAGCACCCAGGAACTGATCAGGACCAGCGGCGGCCGGCCGATCCGGCTCTGGGGACCGAGCGACCACCGGTTCGAATCGCTCCGGCAGGTCAATCCCGCGGCGAACTCGATTGCGTTCTCGAACGATGGCCGGTTCGTCGCCAGCGGTGGAGCCCGGGGCCAACTGGAGATCCACGACGTCCGGGAGGACAGGATCTGGCGTCAGTTCGAGGTCGACCCCCGAGGGATCACCGGTGTCACCTTCTCGCCCGACAGCTCGAAGCTGGCAACCAGTGGACCGGGTCCGTTGCGGATCTGGGAAGTGGAGTCGGGTCGGCAGATCGCCCGGCTGGGCGAGGAAAACGGCGGCTCGGCCGCCCTGGCCTTCGCTCCCGACGGCTCGATGCTCGCCGTGGCCGCCTGGGACGGCTCGATCCTGGTCTGGGACCTCAAGACCGGACAACCCCGCGAAACGCTGAATGGGCATCACGGACAGATCCTGGCGCTCGCCTGGTCGCCCGATGGAAAGACCCTGGCCTCGGGCGGTTATGACTCGACGGTCCGGATCTGGAACCTCGACCCGGCTGACATGAGTCTGACCAGCAATTGAACCGGTGAACCGGTCGATCACGCCAGGTCGGGATTTGACGGGCCGGACCGGTTTCGGTTTACTGGACGGGTCGGCGGTCGGATTCCGCGCGCCCGGGCTGGCCGAATTGCCTAAGATGGGGAAGGCCCGACGCGGGACTGTACCGACCTGAGACCGGTCCCGACGACGACCGATCGCCCGACGCTCTTAGACTCCGCCCGCTGAATCTGCCCAACTTCGGACGGGATCGAACTGAAAGGAATGGCATGCTTCTGAACGACACCCGACGGCCTCGACGAGCTTTGCTCGCCTGCCTCGCCGCCGCCTTGTTGCTCTCCGGTCTGGGATCGAGCACCCGGGCCGACGGCCTTCCCAAGCTCAAGACCGAGCTGGCTTACCCGAATCTCCGGTTCGAACGCCCGGTTGCGCTCGCCTACCCCAACGACGGTAGCAACCTCCTGTTCGTCGCCGAGCAGCACCAGGCGGTCGTCCAGTCGTTCCCCGACGAGAAGGACACGACCGACAAGCAGGAATTTCTCAAGCTGCCCGACCCGATCAACCGCGACAACGAGGAAGGGCTGCTGGGTCTCGCCTTCCATCCCAAATACGCCCAGAACGGCGAGTTCTTCGTCTATTATTCGGCTCACGACACGGTCGACGGCAAGCACAAGCGTCGCTCGGTCGTCTCGCGGTTCAACGTGTCGAAGGACAACCCCCGCAAGGCCGACCCGGCCAGCGAGAAACGAATCTGGGTCTCGGCCGAAGATCCCTTCCCCAACCATAACGGCGGCTGCATCGCCTTCGGGCCGGACGGCTACCTCTACATCCCGCTGGGCGCCTCCGGCGCCCCCGACGACCCCTTGAAGCCCGGCCATAACCCGAAAGATTGGTTCGGCTCGATCCTCCGGGTTGACGTCGACCACCCGAGCGACGGCAAGGCTTACGGAATCCCAGGCGATAACCCCAAGATCCGCGACTCGAAGTTCGCCGACTGGGCGCCCGAAGTCTACTGCATCGGCCTCCGGAACGTCTGGAAGTTCACCTTCGACCGCGCCAACGGCACCCTCTGGGCCGGCGATGTGGGCCAGAACAAGTGGGAGATGGTCCATATCATCGAGAACGGCGGCAACTACGGCTGGAGCATCAACGAGGCGTTCCACCCGTTCAAGCCGCGCGAGAAGGCCAACCCCGCCAGCCCGATCTCCAAGCCGATCGTCGAGTACCCTCACGGGGTTGACAAGAACTATAACCCCGATCGGACGGACCTGGGCCAGAGCATCACCGGCGGCTACGTTTATCGTGGCAAGGATCTGCCCAGCCTGGACGGGGTTTACGTCTATGGCGACTTCCAGTCGGGCCGGATCTGGGGCGTCAAGGCGAAGGACGGCAAGGCGGTCGAGTCGGGCGAGCTGACCGACGTCTCGAAGTCGAAGCCGGCCATCGCCGCGTTCGGCGAGAGCCGTTCGGCCGACCTCTTGATCCTGTCGTTTGAAGGCAAGGACGGCAAGGACAGCAAGATCTATCACCTGGTTCCCGCCGGGAACTGAGGCCAGCTTTTCCCTGGCGTCGGGTGGGTCGAGCCCGGCTCGACCCACCCGACCTGAGTTGATTCGTTCCGATCGAGAATCTCCCGCCATGCCGATCATCAACCGCTCCCGGCTCGCTCTGGCATCTTTTGTCCTGGGGTTCCTCTTGCTGACCCCCGGATGGGCCGGGACGGTTCTCGCCCAGGAGCCGAGCGCGGCCAGGTCCGCGGCCAAGGAATCGCAGTCGTTCCTGGTCTGGATGGTCGAGGCGTCCGGCCCGATCGGGCTGGTGATCTTGTTGATGTCGTTCTACCTGATCGCGCTGATCAGTTGGATGGCCCTGGAATACCGGCGATCGGTCGCGATCCCCGAGAAACTGGTTCGCGAGCTGACGGATCTCCTGGCGCTCAAGCAATACAACGAGGCTTATCAGAAGCTGGCCGAGAGCCCATCGTTTCTCGCCCGGGTCCTGGGAGCGGGGGTCCGTAAAATTCCCAGCGGACCGGCGAACGCCCAGCGAGCCATGGAGCTGGCCAACGACGACGCGACGATGGCGATGGAGCACCGGACCACCTACCTGGCGACGGTCGGCACGCTCGGCCCGATGATCGGTCTGGTCGGCACGGTTTATGGGATGATCCTGAGCTTCCGGGTGATCGCCACGGCGGGAGGCTCGCCACAGGCTAGCCAGCTCGCGGCGGGGATCTCGACGGCCCTGTTCGCGACGCTCGAAGGGATCGCGCTGTCGATCCCGGCGATCTTCTTTTATGCGATCTTCCGCAATCGGATCGCCCGGATCTCGCTCGAAGTGGCGCTGGCGGCCGAGACGTTTCTCGAACAGTTCCCGGCCAGCGCCCGGTCGATGCATCCCGTGGCGGCGTCGGCCCTGACCCCGCCGCGTGCTCCGTCGAGCGGCCCATCCCCTTCCTGACCGAATGAGAGGGCCGGGCGATGGCCTACCGCGACCGATCACGCTCCGAAGGGACGTTCCCGCTCAACCTGACCCCGTTACTTGACGTGGTTCTTCAGTTGATCACCTTCTTCATGATGCTGATCCACTTCGGCACCAAGATCGAAGGCGAAACCGCACTCATCAAGCTGCCGACGGCCCCCGCCGCGCTTCCCGGCGGCGATATCGGGCTCGACCGCCTGGTCGTCGGGGTCGATGCCCAGGGGACCTTGATCGCCGAGAACAGCCGGCTCGACGCCAGTTCGGCCGACGCCTGGTGGGCCGAACAAGCCCGGAAACGGCGGAGCGGCCTGGGAGCGATCGGCCGAGGAGACGACGAATTGCCGACCCTGGTGGTCGTCCGGGCCGACAAGGCGGCGACCTTCGGCTCGGTCCGGGGTCTGCTCGCCACCGCGCCGGAACGGGGCTTCGCCCGGTTCACCTTGATCGTGCTGAAAGGGGCCGAACAATGATGACCGGCCGCGAACGTCGGCGAGCCCGCCAGGGCGGCAATGCCGAGGAAGTGCAATTCCCCGTCACGCCGATGCTCGACATGGCGTTCCAGCTCCTCGCCTTCTTCATCCTCACCTTCCAGTCGCCGACCTCCGAAACCCGGCTCGACCTCTACCTGCCGACCACCCCGCTCGCCCTGCCTGGCTCAACCGCCGGACAGGCCCGGTCGACCCCGCCGAAGCGGACCGAGCTCGACCTCGAAAACGACCTCAAGATCCGCATCCGGGCCGACGATCTGGGCGACCTGAAAACGATCCGCCTCGGCGACACCCCCCTGCCCGATCTCGACACGCTGGGGGATAAACTCCGCCGGTATGCGGCGGTTCTCGAAGGGCG
>JAJYCH010000320.1 GCA_021778575.1 Planctomycetota bacterium | reverse complement strand
TAAGAACCTGTGATGCCCCAAACCCCCGCTGCCCTCGGCTACCGGATGCCCGCCGAGTGGGAACCGCATTCCGCCACCTGGATCGCCTGGCCGCATAACCGTGACGACTGGCCCGGCAAGTTCGGGCCGATCCCGTGGGTTTATGTCGAGATCGTGCGCTTGCTCAGCCGGGTGGAGCGGGTCGAGATCCTCGTCGATGGCGGCAAGGCCGAACGTCAGGCGACGGAACAGCTCGATCGGGCCGGCGTGAACCTCGACCAGGTTGGTTTCCACCGGGTCAAGACCGACCGCGTCTGGACCCGCGACTCGGGGCCGTCGTTCGTCGTCAAGCCGACCATCGAGCCCGGAGCCCCCGACGCCCTGGCTCTCGTCGACTGGGAATTCAACGCCTGGGCGAAGTACGACAACCATCTCCTCGACCGCAAAGTTCCTCGGGCCATCGGCAAGATTCTCGACCGCAAGCGGTTCAAGCCGCACTTCGACCCCGGCGATGGGACGGTCCCGATCCGCGTGGTCCTCGAAGGGGGCTCGATCGACGTCAACGGGCGGGGGACATTGCTCACGACCGAGGAATGTTTGCTCAGCGACGTCCAGGCGCGGAACCCGAAGCTCGATCTCGCGGGGATCGAAAAGATCCTCGCCGACAACCTGGCGACACCGCATGTGGTCTGGCTCGACAAGGGGATCGTCGGTGACGACACCCACGGACACGTCGATGACCTGGCGCGGTTTGTTGGTCCCTCGACGGTCGCTCTGGTTGTCGAGAACGACCCCGCCGACGAGAACTACGCGCTCTTGCAGGCGAACCGCGAACGGCTCCGGAGCGCCACCGATCAGGATGGCAAACCGCTGGAGATCGTCGAGCTGCCCATGCCCCGGCCGGTGGTCTTTGAAGGGACGCGGCTGCCGGCGAGTTATGCCAACTTCTACATTGCCAACGGGCTCGTCCTGGTGCCGACTTTCAACGACCCGGCCGACCGCGAGGCCCTGGCGATTTTGGCTTCGTTATTTCCCGGCCGTGAGGTCGTCGGGATTCACGCGGTCGACCTGGTCTGGGGGCTCGGGACGCTGCACTGCATGACCCAGCAACAACCGGCTGTCGGGATGGTTCCATGAGCCTGTCGCTTCTGACGTTGGCTTCGTTTTTTCTCGGCGCTCCCCCCTCGGAGCCCGAGGAGAAGGCCCTGGCGTACCTGAGCGTCGAGGTTCCGCGCTGGTCGGCCGAAAATCACTGTTACTCGTGCCACAACAACGGTGACGCCGCCCGCGCGTTGTTTCTGGCGATCCAGCTCGGCCGATCCGTACCGTCGAAGGCCACTCTCGATACCGAACGCTGGTTGATCCAGCCCGAGAAGTGGGAGAAGAACGGCGGGACCGGCCCGTTCAGTGACAAGCGGCTGGCTCGGGTCCAGTTCGCCTCGGCGCTGGCTGCCGCGGTGAAGGCGGGACGGGTCACCGATCGGTCGGTCCTGGCGGGCGTGGCCCGAACTCTGGCGAACGACCAGGCCGAGAACGGTTCCTGGCCGATCGAGGAGCCGGGCCGCGTTGGCTCACCGGCAACCTACGGCTCCGCGCTGGCGACCTGGATCGCCGCCGAGACCCTCCGGACGGCCGACCCCGCGCAGTTCGGTCCAAGGATCGCGCGGGCCGAAGTCTGGCTGCGGGCTCAACCGGTCGAGACCGTGATGGACGCCTCGACAATCCTGCTGGCCCGAGCTTACGACGCGACCGAGTCGGGCCAAACCCGCCGGCGTCACGCCCTGGAGATCCTGGCGAACGGCCAGTCGCGTGATGGCGGCTGGGGCCTTATGCTCTGGTACCACCGGAGGCATTCGACACCGCTCTGGCGCTTTTGGCTCTCAATGGCCAGCGCGATCAGGCGGGGGTTATCGCCCGGATCGACAAGGGCATAGCTTATCTGGTCGCCAATCAGCAGGAAGACGGTTCGTGGGTCGAGACCACTCGCCCCACGGGAGCGGAGAGCTACGCGCAACGGATCTCGACGACCGGGTGGGCGACCCAGGCGATGTTGTCGGTCAAGCGCGGCTCGAAATGAAGTCAGTCGGCCTGGCCGATGCCCGATCGACTCGGGCTTCGGCCAGGGCCGGACGGATCAGCCGTTGGGACGCGAGGCCATCAGGTCGGCCAGGGTCGCCAGCAAGAGGTCATTCTGCGACGGAGTCCGGACGCAGAACCGGAGGTGGCCGTTGGTCCGGAACGAGCGTTCGGGACCAGTGACCTGCGAACCGATTTCGAGCCCGCGATAGTTCGAGCACTCGCGAGCGAACAGACCGCGACGGGCCAGGGCTTCCTGGAGGTGGAGCGAGTCCCAGGGGGTTTCGACCAGGCTGACCAGGACGAAGTTGGGCATCGACGGAGCTGATCGCGGACGCTCGCGCTCGGGCCAGGCCGGCCGGAGTCCGGGGATGTCCCAGAGCCGTTCGGTGAGCCGGGCCGACTCGGTCGCGATCAGGTCGATCGTCCGGCCGAGGTAGGCCTCGTCATCGAGAGCGGCGATCGCGGCCACCTCGGCGGCGGTGGTCACCGTCCAGGGCTGCTGGGCGCGTTTCAGCTTGCGGATCATCTCGGCCGAGGCGACCGCGTAACCGATCCGCAGACCCGGAAAGGCGAAGATCTTGGTCATCGACCGGAGGACCAGCAGGTTATCGCGATCAACGGCTTCGTGAACCAGGGTCCGGTCGGCCTCGTCGGGAAGGAACGGCAGGTACGCTTCATCGACGATGGTCGTGAGGGCCGGATTCCGTTCGATCAGCGAGAGCAGTCGGTCACGCTCCCAGGCCCGACCGGTCGGGTTATTGGGATGTCCGGTCCAGAACAGGCCGGTGGCCCCTTCGGGCTCGTCATCCTGGATCCAGCCCAGGATATGCTCGCCCCAGACCTTGGTATTCAGGCCGTTTTGAGCCGAGGTCCGGCGATATTCGCCATAGGTTGGCTCGGAGAGGTGGGTCAGCGGCGTCTCCGCGTCGCCCATCTCGCGGGCTCGACGGCCGAGCGAGTCGCGAAACACCTGGCCAATCAGCGCGATCAGGTCCGTGGTGCCGGCCCCGACGATGATCCGATCACCGGGTATCCCGTGATATTCCGCGAGTCGCTCCACCAGCCGGGGTGAACCCGGTTCGGGGTAGCGATCAATGGTCTCTGTCGCCTCGCGGACCGCCACGAGGGCCCCCGGAGGTGGCCCCAGCGCGTTCAGTGGGGCCGAAAAATCGAGAAGCGGCCGATTTCCCAGCTTCAGTCGAGCCCGGATGGCCGCCTGGTTGCCGCCGTGCTGGATCGGTTTCGTCGCCTGGTAATCTACCATACGGCTCGGTGATTTATGAGGGATAGAAGAAGTCAGCGGAGGAACCCAGCCCTCCCGTACCGATCAGGATCGATTTCGGAAAGTTCGAGCTCGCAACGATTTATAGTCCGAGATTCGGCATGGGCACCAAGGCGGGAGAGTGGGCCGCCGGACAAATCGCGGATTATGGCGAAGTCCGAATGTAACCAGATTCTTCGTCCGAGCCAAGGGGCCGGTGGACGATTTGCCGCGACTCGCGAACGAATGCGTGCTTTCCGATTCAATTGGAGGCTTAGACGTGCCGACCCCGATCGATTACAATCCTTCCCCAGCACGAGACTTTCGGTCGATCGCGGCCGACGCTCCCACCGTCAAATTGGCGGTTCCGTCTCATTCATGAAGATTTTCTCCGCGACCCGTTTTCGAATCGAAGGGCACCCATGACGACGGCCAGCACCTCGGCAACCGATTCCTCCTCAACCTACGACAACAAAGGGCAGTACACCCGGGCCGGTATCCTCCGCTATGAGAAGGTCTTCGGCTACGGTTATGTCAGCACCGGCGGTCACGAGACGACCGAATACCTCTGTTCCAAGCTGGGCGACTCGCTCCAACCCGGCGTGAAGATCCTCGACGTCGGCAGCGGGATCGGCGGAGCCATGTTCCACCTCGCCAAAGCCTATGGCGCGATTGTCAAAGGGGTCGATCTCGCCCCCGAGATGATCCAGATCGCCAAGGAACGCGCCGCGGAACTCGACGCCCCGTCGACCGTCATCTCGATCCTTGGCGATGTTCTGACTGAACCGTTCGCCGAGAAGTTCGGGATCGTCTGGAGCCGCGACGCCCTGATGCACCTCCCCGACAAGCCGCACCTGTTCGCCCACCTGTTTGACCTGACCGAACCGGGCGGTCGGCTGGTGATCACCGACTACGCCCGGGGAATCGGCACGCGCTCGCCCGAATTCCAGGCGTACATCGCCTCGACGGGCTACCATGTCGTCGACCCGGCGAGCTACGGCAAGTTCCTCGAAGGGGCCGGCTACACCGACGTGGTCGTCGAGGACGCCACCGACCGATTCGTCACGATTCTCGAACGAGAGATCGCCTTCCTCGAAACCAACCGGGCCGACTTCCTCAAGTCGTTCTCCGAGGCCGACCTGAATTACCTGATCGACCGCTGGAAGATGAAGGTCGGCTTCTGCCAGGCCGGCGACATGAAGTGGGGCATCTATCTGGCCACGAAGCCGGCTTGAGGTCGTCCCGATTTGTTATCCTCGATCTGCTCGTTGTCCCACGTCGATCCGTAGGGTGGGTCGAGTGCAACGAGCCCCACCACGCAATCATGGTGGGGCTCGCTCAGGCTCGACCCACCCTACTTTGGGATTGTTGCGGCACTGCGGCCCCACGAATCAATGGTGCCTCGTCCCCTCGCGGCGTTCGGCGAGATGCCAGACCACTGCCAGGGGATCGATGTGGTTCGCGACCTTCGGGTTCCGGCTCAGTTCCGTCGGAACAGCTCGGTCGAGAAATAGCGTTCCATCCGGTCCGGAAACACGGTGACGATCCGCGATTCGGCCGGCAGTCGACGGGCGGCCAGAAGCGCGGCCTGGTAGTTCAGGCCCGAGCTGGGACCGACGGGAAATCCCATCCGGATCAACCGCCTCGCGACTTCCAGCGCTTCCTCATCGGCCACGTCGAGCTCGATCAGAGAGTTCGGCTTGTGTTCCGAATAGATCGTCGAGAGTCCATCGACCACGCCGGGAATCCGACCGCTGAACGAACAACATTCCGCTCCATCAAGAGCTAGACCGGCCACGGGTCGGGCCGCGAACGCCAGCGCCTCGCGGCCGAAGTCGCCAAACCCCTGACAGAGGCCGACCAGCGTTCCCCCGGTGCCGACGCCGCTGACGACCGCATCGACGCAACCGCCCGGAATCTGGGCGATGATCTCGCGAGCCGTCTGATAGCGGTGAGCCGCCGGGTTGTCGAGATTGGAGAACTGCGAGGGAAGAAATCCGCCCCGCTCGCGAGCCGTTTCGACCGCGCCGTTCATGGCTCCGAGAACTCCGGCGGATCGTGGCGAGAAGATCACCTCGCCACCGAACGACTCGATGATCAAGCGGCGCTCGGCGCTCACTCCTTCCGGCATGACGGCGACAAACTTCAGCCCCATCTGGGCCGACGCCAGAGCCATGGCGATACTGGTCGAGCCGCTCGAAGCCTCGACCACGGTTCCGCCCAGCTTTACCGCTCCCGACCGGAGCGCCTTGCCGAGAATAAAATTGGCGATCCGGTCCTTGGTTGAACCGCTGGGATTGAGGAATTCAAGCTTGCACCAGATGATCGGTCCGGTCGACTCAAGCTGGACCGGGACCAACGGGATGGCCGACGGTCGATCGAGATAATGGTTGACCTCGGGAAGCCGGACATTCACGGACATGAGAACTCTCAAAAATCAGGCTGTAAGCTGAGCCGCGACCCAGCGGTTCAAGTTTGAAATCTCGTTCCCACGGTCCTCCGTGGGAACGAGAAAATTCGATTGCGTCGGGATAATCCCACTGACGCTCAAGGCTCGTTGACGTTGATATCGGCGTCGAGCACGGCCTCGACCTTGTTGGCCCGGTCTTCGAGGTGGGCGCGGCAGGTCTCGTCGAGCTGGAAATCCTTGCTCGCGAGAACCTTGGCGATCTTGTCGCCGATCTCTTTCAGGTGGAACCGGGCCAGGGCTCGGGCGTCGGCGGGATAGC
>JAJYCH010000319.1 GCA_021778575.1 Planctomycetota bacterium | reverse complement strand
TGGCCAAGCGGTTCCCGACGAGGACCGTGGAGCAAGCTCCACGAAGCAAAGCGAGAGCAAGCTCTCGCACTCCAGAGGTCAAATCCGTCCGAGTTCCCCCAGAAAATTTGGGTACACCGCTTCGGGAACCGGTCCTCGATTGCGGTTGACCATTTGGCCCGGTCGGTTTATGGTCCGCGTTCAGCCTTCGATGGCATGGCCGAACGGATTCGGCGATCCGTCGACGGAGCGGAGTGAGTCCATCATGGTACCGAACGTCCGTCGCGAGCCCTTTTTGGATCGCCGGCCCTCGGCGCGCCCCTACGCATTCCTGGTGAGCACAACCGGTTGTGCCAAGGGAATCAGCAAGACCCTCGGGTCGGCGGCCTACTCCTATTTCTTCGTCCTCGAAGCCCTGGCGCCGGTCCTCGAAAAACTGGGAACCTGGCGGCTGATCGATCATCCCGAGAGCAGCTTACCGTTCGTCGCCGCGAAAGCCGAAGCCGACGGTTATCAGCCGATCCATCTCTCGCTCCATCCCCCGCAGGATGTTTATTTGACTCCGGCTCTGCCGAACGTGATCTTTCCGTTCTGGGAATTCCCCGATATCCCGAACCGTGACTTCCGATTCGATAGCCGGCAGAACTGGGCGAGGATCACCCAGCGCGCCGACCTGATCATCACGGCGTGCGAGTTCACGCGCGATGCCTTCCGTCGGGCTGGGGTCGATGTGCCGATCGGCGTCGTTCCCGTGCCGCTCAAGCCTGAGCATTTTTCGCTTCCCGCGTGGGATTCCGAGCATAGCTGGACCCTGACCTGCCGTCATGTCTCGTGGGGAGGTCCGGTCGAAGTTGAAACTCCGACCGGTTCGCCGACAGAACCGGCCGAGTCTCCTCGTCCCATCCCGAGCCCGACGACCCGACCAGGTCTGAAGCGGCGCGGCTATCTGGCCGTCCGTGGTGCCTTCCGCAAGGTCTATCCCTGGCTCGGCACCAAAACGCTGGAACGGATCGCCCGGACCCGCCACTATTTGCTGATGTCTTCGGGCATCGACCCCTATACCCGGCAACCGATGCCCGGCGGACGTCCCAGTCCGGGACGGCTCGGCTACGCCATCGCCCGCGATGGCTACCGCAAGTACGTCAAGCGTTGGCTCAGTCCCGAAGCGCTGCAGAAGATGACCAGCTTGAAGGTGAAGGCACTCAAAGCCGTCGGTCGTGAACCGATCCTCGCGCCGGACCCGCTCCTGCCATCGACTCCGTTGACGCTCGGCGGTTTGCTTTACAGCAGCATCTTCAATCTCGGCGATCGCCGCAAGAATCATGTCGACCTGTTGAGCGCGTACCTCCTTGCCTTTCGGGATCGCGAGGACGTGACGCTGGTAATCAAGCTGGCGACCAATCCGGTCCGCGAGCATCACGAAATCAGCCTGTTCCGGCTGATGTATCAGGGGCTCGGCATCGAGCACAAATGCCGACTGGTCGTCATCACCGACTTCTTGACCGATCAACAGATGGCCGAACTGATGCGCGTGTCCACCTACTACGTGAACACCAGCCGGGCCGAAGGGGCCTGCCTGCCGCTTCAGCAGTCGCTGGCCTCGGGACGGCCGTCGATCGCTCCGGATCATACGTCGATGGCCGACTTCATGGACGACCAGGTCGGCTTCGTGATCCGGACCAATCCCGAGCCAACCTACTGGCCGCATGATCCCGACATGAAGATCGAGACCTACTGGAACCGGATGGTCTGGTCCGACCTGCACGACCATCTTCTCGCCAGTGCGGAACTGGTCGAGAACGACCCGGCCCGCTATCAGGAAATGGCCGAAGCCGCTCGCGACCGGATGAGGCGATACGCCAGTCGCGAGGTGGTCGAGGTTGCCCTTCGCGAGGCGCTGGCCCAGCTTCCTCAGATCGAGACCGGACGGTTTGCCTGGGCCTCCTGATGGGTCGGATCAATCGTGGCGAATGAGACCGGATCTCTTCCAACGGCTTCGACATCGGAATATTCCATCATGCTTGCTTCCAGCCTTTCTTTTCCCCCGGAAGATGGCTCAGCGCCGCCCGTCTATTTTGATGCGAATCCGTTGAGTGACCGGCACCTGACCGGTATCGGCCGGTATGCGGCGCGACTCGCCCTGGCGATGGCCCGGCTCCGGACCGTCCGATTCTTCTCACGAAATCAGGTGATCGAGCCGCCCGAGGGACTCGACTGGACCCAGGACCAGGATCTCGGAACCTGGGCTCGTCGGCTGATGCAAGGGGAGCGCAAGCCGCTCGGAACACCGCCGAGCGGTAGTATCGGCGTCTGGCCGATGCTCCGACCGATCGAACGATCGTTTGATCATGAAGTGAGCATTCTTCACGATCTGACGCCGTTGCTGTTGCCGCAGACTCACAAGGAAGTCACGCGGTCTCACTTTCAAGGGCTCTGCTCGAAGGCGGTGCTGTCGTCCGACATTGCCCTGGCCGTCTCGTATTCGACTGCGGCCGACGCCTCCTGGCTCGCGGCGATCGATCCCGACCGGATCGTCGTGGCTCAGTCGGGACCGAGCCTCTGCGTCGATCATCACGTTCAGACCGGCGCGGCCCGGCGACGACCGGATGTCGGCCTGGTGGTTTCGACCCTCGAACCACGCAAGAATCCGGAATTCCTGTTCAACTGGTTTCATTCCTCGACCGTCTTGCCCGCCCGCGCCGAACTCTGGTGGGTCGGCTCGATTGGCTGGTTGACCTCGAAGCGTGATCTGAAGCAATTCGAGCGGCGACGCGGAAGCCAGCGACGTATTCGCTTTCTTGGCGTCGTGACCGACGCGGCGCTCTGCAAGCTTTACCGGAGTGTCGGCTGGTCGATCTACCCGTCGCTCTATGAAGGGTTCGGCTTTCCGGTCCTCGACTCGCTCCGCCACGGCACACCGGTCCTGGCCAGTTACAACAGCTCGCTCCGAGAATTCGATTCACCCGGACTGCACTTCTTCGACCCCTGCGACGCCGTGACGGTCGATGCCGCCTGGAGCGCTCTGGCGGCCTCGCAACCGGTCAACATTCCCCGGGAACCGCTCGACGGGCAGTTCTCCTGGCACAACGTCGCGAGGGTCTTGCTTGACTCGTGCCGACAGACTGATTCGCGAGCCAACGCTTCGAACGCGGCGGCCTGATTGAAGGTTGGAATTCCCCACAGAACGGAGATGTCGGATGCACACCATGTCGATCAACCCGGATGAGCTGAAGCAGATCAACTGGTTCCACCGGATCGATCTCGGCAACGGGATCGTCACTCCCGGGTTCGATGACACGCCCACCAAGCTCCGCCAGATTCAGCTGCCTGAGAATCTGATGGGCAAGACGGTCCTCGACGTTGGTGCCTGGGATGGCTTCTTCTCGTTCGAGGCCGAGCGTCGCGGCGCCAGTCGGGTCGTCGCTCTCGACGGCGGAGTCTGGAAGGTGGACTCGATCGGCAAGGCCGGATTCGAGTTCGCTCGCAAAGTGCTGGGATCGCGGGTCGAGGATGTCGAGATGGAGGTCAACGACCTCTCGGTCGAGCGGCTCGGCCAGTTCGATCTTGTTCTGTTTCTGGGCGTGCTTTACCACCTCCCCGACCCCGTCGGCACGTTCCTGAAGGTCGCCGCCCTGGCGAAACAAGACATCATTATTGAAACGCACGTGGACATGATCGAGCACAAGGTTCCCACCATCGCATTTTATCCGTTTGATGAATGCGCCAACGACCCGACCAACTGGTGCGGTCCCAACCAGGCGGCCGTCGAAGGGATGCTCCGGCTGGCCGGGTTCCGGAAGATCAAGGCGTCTCCGCTGACCCCGGCTCCGTACCCGGTTCTGGGACGGCGGAATCACCAGTATGGTCGGATGGTCTTTCATGCCTCGCGCTAAGATCGAGAACCCGGCAAGCGATTCGCGAGCGACCACGGGATGACGGGCTTGACCCTTCGAGAGGTCATCGTATGATGCGATACGCGATTCCTCGTGAGTGGCTCGAGGACCGCGAATGCCCCCCCGGGTCGATGGAGTGACCCGCCCATGATTGTGGCCCACCTTTCGATCGCCCTGGCCCTGCTGGCCTGGCCCTCCGACGTGACCGTCTCGCCGAGCAAGGGTGACCGGCCGCAATCGTTCCAGAAGAATCTCGCGGGACTCGATCGTCCGAGCGAGCGGACCGTCGAGACTCTCAAGCGTTTCGCTCTCGAAACCACCTACCGGCGTGACCCGGCCGGCGTGATCGCCACACTCGACAGGCAAGCCCGGGTCAATCCCGAGCCGGACATCGTGTATGCGCTCGCCGAACTCTCCTGGGTCGAGAGCAAGCGACACGAGCGGCGACACAAGACCGATTCGATCGAACGAACGATCGATGCTCTTTCTTATGCCTATGACTATCTGTTCTGGCCCGAACTCGCCCACGCCCGCCAGCCGTCCGATCCCCGCTATCGCCTGGCCTGTGATCTCTACAACGGCGCGCTCGACCGACTGGTCCGCGAGGCGATCGCCAATGGCGTGAAGTTTGAAACCAGCGGCGAGTTCAGCCTCAAGCTCAAGGATCGCGAACAGATTTTCAAGATCGCCTTGAGCGATTCTGCCTGGAGCCCCGAGGATATCAGCCAAATCATCCTCGCCTCCTCGTTCGAGGTCTCGGGCCTGCCGACGATCAACTATCAATACGGGCTTGGCGTTCCGTTGATCGCTGTCCGCCGTTCCGACAAAAAAGCCGACGGCGCCGAGCGATACTATACTCCCGAAATGGCCTTCCCTCTGACCGCCTTCGTGACCCCGATCTCGAAGTTTCGGCCGGTAGCCCGGGGAAAGGAAAATCGCGAGCTCACTTTTGATCTGATCGATCCCTTGCGGACCCGGACCGTCGGCAATCCGTCGATTCCGGTCGAGAGCGACCTGACCACCCCGCTGGCCTATATGTGGTCGCGCTCCGACATGAACCGATTTCGCTGGACAGGACTGCTTCGTCCTGGAGCGGCGGCGGGCCGAACCGGTCTGATGATGATCCGACCATACGAACCGGGAAAGATTCCGGTCGTGATGGTTCACGGACTGGCATCGTCGCCACTGGCCTGGGTGGCGATGGTCAACGACCTGCTCCTCGATCCGCGGATTCAGGAACGTTATCAGTTCATGCTCTACATGTATCCGACCGGGATTCCGTTCCCGATCGCCGCGGCCGGCCTGCGCGATACGTTGCAGCAAGCCGAGCAATCGTTCGTTCTCCCCGATGGTCGCCCCGACCCGGCCTATTCCAAGATGGTCTTGCTCGGCCACAGCATGGGCGGCTTGTTGAGCCACGCCATGGCCGTCGAGAGCGAGCAGAAGTTCTGGGAGCTGAACGCGCCGATCCCGTTTAGCCAGATCAAGGGATCACCCGAGGTTCTCGACGAACTTCAGCGTTACATGTTTTTTCCGGCAATGCCATTCGTCGAACGCGTTGTTTTTCTCGCCGTGCCGCATCGAGGCTCCGACCTCAGCCGGGGCGTCGTCGGTCGCGTCAGTTCGAACTTGATCAGCGCCGACGACCATGTGAGCAACCTCTTGTATCGACTGGTCCGCGACAATCCCGACGCGTTTCCGAAACGATTCCGGAGGGTTCCGACCAGTATCGAAACGCTCGATCCCGAATCGCCTTATCTCAAGGCGCTGCTGACGATGAAGCCCGGCCCGAAGGTGATCTTCCACTCGATCATCGGCTACCAGCGGCCCGAGGGGAAAGAGAACACGACCGACGGCGTCGTTCCGTACAAGAGTTCGCACTTCGAGGGAGCGGCGACGGAACTTCTGGTCCAGTCGAACCACGGCGTTCAATCGAATCCGTATGCGATTCAGGAAGTTCACCGAATCTTGCTCGAACATATTGGAATCACGCTCCAGGCAAGCGGGCCGCCGCTGGGTCGTCACGGAGAATAGGCTCGCCGACGGGATCGACAGGAGGTTTGCAAAGTCTGGTAGGGTCCGCTGTGCGGACCGTGGTTGCGGGCTTCGCCCGACCACAGGGCAACGACCAGACCCTCGAGATTTGTCGATCGAAACCACGGTCCGCATAGCGGACCCTA
>JAJYCH010000318.1 GCA_021778575.1 Planctomycetota bacterium | reverse complement strand
CAAGCTTGAACAGCTTGAGCTGGTCAGCAAGAAAATCTTCGTCGGCCGGATGAAGGGGGAGCGAAAGAGCAAGCGCCGGGGGTCGTCGGTCGAGTTCGCCGACCACCGGCAATACTCGGTGGGCGACGACCTTCGGCACATCGACTGGAACGTCTACGGCCGGCTCGACAAGCTCTTTCTCAAGCTGTTCCTCGAAGAAGAAGATCTGCACTTCTACACGTTGCTCGACACCAGCATGTCGATGGACTTCGGCGAGCCGACCAAGCTGCACTACGGCAAGCAGGTCGCCGCGGCGCTCGCGTTCATCGGCCTGGTGAATCACGACCGGGTGATGCTCGACACCTTCAGCAGCGGCCTCGACGCCGGGATGAACAGCGTCCGAGGGCGGTCGCAAATGTACCGGATCGTCGGTTATCTCGATAAACTTGGCGCGTCGGGAGCCAGCGACCTGACGGCCGCCGCCAAGTCGTTCGCGATCAAGCATCCGGGCAAGGGCGTCGTCGTCGTGATCTCCGACTTCCTCGATAAACGAGGCTACGAGCCCGCGCTCCGCTACTTGCTGGCCCGGAACATGGACATCTATGTCGTCCACATTCTCAGCCAGGAGGAAGTCGAGCCCGAACTCGTCGGCGACCTCCGCCTGGTCGACGCCGAGGACGACGACATGGCCGAGATCACCGTCAGCGCCCCCCTGCTCCGCCGCTACAAGGACAACCTCAACGCCTTCGTCGGCGGGATGAAGGAGTGGTGCACCAAGCGCGGGATCACTTATATCTTCACGACGAACCAGAATCCGTTCGACAAGCTGATCCTCAATTATTTGCGCGAGCGGGGGCTGGTCCGATGATGTCTTTGATGATGCCACTGACCATCACCAACTTCTATGTCTTTGTCGGATGTTCGGCGGCCCTGGCCTCGTACATCCTCTACACCATGATCCGCAAGCGCAAGGGCGAACGGCCGGGGTTCCAGGATCGCGAGCCGGAGCTTTGAAGTTTTTGAATTCGTAGCCGAAAGAATTCGGACGGCAGGGCAAGCCCTACCCTACGAATCAATCAACGGGAAAAGGGATCACGCGATGAATCTCGGGCCGATAGAGTTCAACAACCCGCTGGGCAACCCGGGCCTCTGGGCAGTTCTGGCCGGGGTTCCGGTGGGAATCATCGCGCTCTATTTCCTCAAGCTCCGACGGCGACCGGTGCAGGTCCCCAGCACGCTGCTCTGGCGGCGGAGCCTGGAAGACCTGCACGTCAACAGCCTTTTCCAGCGGCTCCGGAAGAACCTGCTCTTGTTCCTCCAGCTTCTGGCGGTTCTCCTGGTAATGCTGGCCCTGGCGGGTCCGAGAATTCGCGGAACCTCGACGGTCGGCGAGCGATTCGTCCTGGCCATCGATAACTCGGCCAGCATGAGCGCCAGCGACGTGGCGCCCACCCGGCTCGAAAAGGCGAAGGACGACGCCAAAAAGATCGTTGCCGGGATGAAGTCGAGCGACCTGGCAATGGTTGTCAGCTTCTCGGATCGGGCCAAGGTCGTCTCGAACTACACCAGCAACCGCTCGCTCCTGACCCAGCGGATCGACTCGATCCAGCCGACCGAGGCGACGACCTCACTCCGCGAGGCGCTTCAGGTCGCCGCCGGTCTGGCCAACCCGTCGAAGCAGGCCGAAGGCGTCGCGGCCAATAACCTCGTCCCGCCCAAGCTGATGATCTACACCGATGGCGGTTTCGCCGACGTCGAGGGGTTCAGTCTCGGCAACCTCGAACCCGAGGTGGTCGTCATCGGCAACGCCCCGCCCGCCCCTCCGGCCGACGCCGACGCGGCGGCCAGGGCCGAGGCCCGGACCAAACCAGCGTCGAACAACTTGGCGATCCTCGCCCTCCAGACCCGACGGAACGAAGAAAAGCCCGACGTTTATCAGGTCTTCGGCCGGGTTCACAACTACAAGGACGAGGAAGTCGAGACCAAGGCCCAGCTCTACAAGCTCGACCCGGCCAAGCCGGACTCGACGGGAACCCTGATCGACGCCGTGGCGCTCAAAATCGGTAAGCAATCCGACCAGTCGTTCAACTTCGATTTGCCCGACACGGGAGCCGCTGAACTCGAAGTCCGGCTCGACATCAAGGACGACCTCCCGCTCGATAACCGCGCGTTCACCTTGATCGGAACTCCCAAGAAGGCGCAGATCCTGGTCGTCACGGCCGGGAACCGTTACCTGGTCGATACCCTGAGGACTCCGCTCGCCGCCGAACGCGCCGACGTGATCGTCACCAGCCCCGACGACTACAAGACCGAGGCCTTTCAGCGCGACGTCGCCGCCGGCCGCTTCGACCTGGTTATTTACGACCGGGTGACGCCTCAGACCGCGCCGGAAGCGAACGCTCTCTATTTCGGGGCGCTCCCGCCCGGCAAGGCTTACGAGAAATCGCGGGCGATCGAGAACCCGGCGATCCTTGACGTCAACGCCGCCCACCCTCTGATGCAGTTCATCCGCGAACTCTCGGTGATCCGGGTGGCCAAGGCCACGATCGTCGACCCGCCTCCCGGTTCGACCGTCCTGTTCGAGAGCGACTCGGGACCGATCGCCTTCGTCGCCCCTCGGAACGGCTTCTCCGACACCGTCATCGCCTTCGCCCTGGTCGAGGGGCAGAATTTCAACACCGACTGGGTCCGGAAGTACAGTTTTCCACTCTTCCTCTTCAACGCGATCCAGGCCCTGGGCAACGCCCGAGAGTCGGCCGGCGAGGAAGTTCACATCCCCGGTCAACCGGTCGTCCTCCGCGCCGAGAGCGCTCCTCCGACCATGACGATCACAGATCCGTCCGGCAAGACCAGCCTGCCGATCGGTCGATCGTCGCAGGGAACTTATCTCTATAACGAAGCCAACCTGACCGGGATCTACCACGCCAACTGGCCGCCCAATGGGGTCCAGAGGTTCGCGGTGAACCAGTTCGACCTCCGCGAAAGCGATCTGGCCCCACGAGGAATCGTCCCCGAAGGAACGCCCGAAGCCCAGGCCGAAGCGTACAAGATCAAGATCGGCTTCAACCCGGTCGCCGGAACCAGAAAGACGGTCGAAGCCCCGTTCGACTGGTGGTGGATCATCGCCTGCGCGGCGCTCGCCGTGGTCTGCGCCGAATGGTACATCTACAACCGCCGGGTCTACATCTGACCGGGACCGATCTTGGTGAGATTCAAAGAAGGATCTCTCGGCGTCTTGGCGGTTCAATTCCCGGAGAATTGCGAGACCGGTTGGCTCCGCTCCACCTGGTTCCGGTTTCCTGATGCCTCCCCGGCGAAATCAGCAAGATTCGCCCTCCTTCGGCAAAAATGTCCGAGGACTTGAAAGAAAGCGGACTAACCGAGCCGATTTTTTCCGAAACTGATGAGAACCCGGAATGGACCGCATGATGCCGGTCCGGCGTTGGGTTCGTTTTGGAATCGCGACTCGGGGAACCTGATCCGAAGGGAATCGGACGATGTACGACGGTGTTGGCTTCGTTTCGGAAAACAGGAGCCTCGAACAACGAAACCCGAACTTAAACCCTTTTCAAAAAACGATTTACATCAAATTTGGCTTCGTTTTGGAAAATCGATCTATCGGCCTGGTTGGCGGCTCACCGCAGTCCGCGACCCGGTCGTCAGGCAAGGGGAAGTCCGATGAGTCCCGAGGATTTTCGTCCCGCAAGGTTGTTCAGATCCGGGCTCTCCGGAGCCAACCGGGGTCAAGAACGGGACGACCAGCATCTTCGGCACACGAGATGCTTGGTACACGACACCCACCAGGATTGACCTCCCTTTGAAGAACCGCGTCGTTTGCTGACCCCTCGGACCGCCAGGAGGTGGAAGATGTTCTACACCGTCGCGAGCCCGGACTGGAAGCCCGGACAACCGCTGACCGCTTCGGCCGCACTGCTCTTCCGGACGAAAGCCGAGGCGGAATCGTTCGCCCCCGAGGCTTCGACAATCGCTCTGGCGGTCCGTTTCGACGCAATCCGAGGCCTTGTCCGGCCGCTCGGTCCGGTCGCCCAGGCGATCGCGAGCGGATGGTCGGTTCCGGCGGTCCGGAACTCGCTGGGGGGATTGACCGTTTTTGGCTCGATCCCGGCCAGCCTGGTCCGTCCGTCGTTGGAATCCGAGGGGTACGTACATTGGCGTCCCGAGCCCGAGGATGAGCCATCACGCTCGCACCCTCGGGCCGGCTTTACCGGGTGGGACAGCCTGACGATGGCCTTGCTGGCCTGACGCCGAAATCTGCCGATCCACGACTCTCCTTGAGGAGAGTCGAGCAAGTTTCCATTCCGATCTCGAGCCATGGAGAGCGAAAAATGATCCGGATTCATCACCAACTGGCCACCGGGCTAGCCATTCTGATTCTCGGTTCGACGCAGCAGGCGCAGGCACAGCAAGGACCGATCGGCCAGGGTTTGAACGACGCCGGCCGCGCCGTCAAGCGAGGGTTTCAGTCGGCTGGCCAGGCCGTTTCGGGCGGATTCCAGAAGACCCGGACGAGCGTCCACAACATGGAGGTCGTCTCGCGGGTCTACAGCCGGCTCCACTGGGACAAGGCGCTGACCTCGTCCACTCTGGAAATCGAAGTGCAGGCCGGTGGAATCGCGATCCTGACCGGAATCGTTCCCAATGAAGCCGCCAAGACCAAGGCCCTGACCTTGACCGCCGAGACCGTGGGCGTGGTCCAGGTTGTCGACCAGTTGACCGTCGGAGCGATCACCAGCCCGGCCCCGGTCGTCCCCGGGACGCCGCCGACCGTCATCAACCCCGCGCCAACGGGCCGGATCATCGTGACAACCCCGTCGTCGACGGTCGTTCCCCCCCCCGCCACCACACCGCGCGAAGGGGACACCCCGCTCTGATCTCGAACGAACGATTGAGAATCTTCTCCCACCGACCCGACATTCCCCTCGGGTCGGGTTTTGTCTTGCCTGGCCTTGCTTCAGCGCGACAGCAGATCCGCCACCCCGACGGCCAGCAGGCCCAGACTGATCCCGATATTGACCTGGAAGAACGCGACATTCACTCGTCCCAGATCATCGGGACGAACAATCGCATGTTCATAGAAAAGCAAAATGGCGACGACTCCGACACCCCCAAAGTAGATCGGCCCCATCGGATAGACCAGTCCGAGCCCGATCAGAGCCGCGACCATCGCCGCATGGCAGCCCGACGCCAGGCGGAGCCCCCCCCGAATTCCTAGCCGCGCCGGGATGCTGTTGAGCCCGGCCTCGCGATCAAAATGAGCATCCTGGCATGCGTAGATAATATCAAATCCCGCAACCCAGAGCAGGACCGCCAGGCCCAGCAAAACCGGCGGCCAGGCCAGGTCGCCCCGAAGCGCGATCCACGCGGCCATCGGAGCCAGAGCCAGGGCCAAGCCGAGCCAGAAATGAGCCAGACTGGTGAACCGCTTGGCATACGAGTAGCCGAGCAACCAGGCCAGCACCGGGATCGCCAGGATCAACGGCCAGCGGTTGGGCCAGAACAGCACGGTCGAGGCCACGAAGCCGACCGAGCTGACAATCGTGAAGGTCGCGACCGAGGCCACCGACAGCTTCCCGCTCGGAATGTGCCGGGTCGCCGTCCGTGGGTTCAAGGCATCGATCCGCCAGTCAACTAACCGGTTGAACGCCATCGCCGCCGACCTCGCGGTCACCATGCACAACAAGATCCCTAGCCAGTCCTGCCAGCGGCCGCGCCAGCCCTCCGGCCCCTTCGCCGCCAGCGCCGCGCCCAGCAAGGCAAACGGCAGCGCGAACAGCGTGTGGCTGAACTTGATCATCCCGAGGATGTCGTGGATTCGAGCAAAAACCATCGGCAATTCTCTGCATGTTCGCTTGAGAGATCTTTTAGATCGGGTCGGGATGGCCACCCCAGCGGTTCATCAACTCCACCTCCACGCCAAGCTGGTCGCAGATCCGGGCGACCACGAAATCGACCAGGTCTTCGAGCGATTTCGGCTGATGGTACCAGCCCGGCATCGCGGGGAGAACGATCGCTCCGGCTCGCGTGACGCTGGCCATGTTCTCGATGTGGACAAGGCTGAGCGGC
>JAJYCH010000317.1 GCA_021778575.1 Planctomycetota bacterium | reverse complement strand
GTTGGCCCCAGGTCACGGACGATCCACGCCGGGCGAGGCCAAAAAGATGGAGACGCCTGCCCAGAATCGTTATAATACCAGAACCGGCAACACCAGAGTCCGCTGTTCCGTCTCGAAAATGGCCGACGCATGACGTCGAGCCGACGCAAGGGGTTTGGTCCGATGAAAAAAGGTGGAATCCTCAACCCCGCGATTTGCTCCCTTCTGGCGGAACTCGGTCACCTCGACGAACTCCTGATCGTCGACGCGGGATATCCTCTCCCGTCCGACGGGCACGTCATCGACCTGACCCTCACCCCGGGAATTCCGCGGTTTCTCGACGTCCTCCGCGCCGTCGCCGAGGAACTGGTGATCGAATCGATCGCCGTGGCGACCGAGATCAACGAATACAGCCCCAAACTCTACCAGGAGATCCTCAAGATCGTCGGTGATGTCGACGTCGACGAGGTTCCCCACCACGAGTTCAAGGAACAATCCCTGGCCGTCAAAGGGATCATCCGCACGGCCGAATTCACGCCGTATGCGAATGTACGGATTCTTTGCGGGAGCGCATTTTGAGCGTCGGCTGACCACAGCGAACAACTCAGGACATGCCTGTACCGTGATGTTCACAGATCGATGACTTTGCCAATGTCCTCGGGCATCGCTGCCGCTTCGACCAATTTGTCCCAGAGTTCGTGTTCGCCTTCCTTCAATCGCCAGTCATCGCCCCGGACCTCCCACATGGCGATCAGACCAAGCCACTCTTCTCGGGCGAAGTGGCGCTGAACGACCGCGAATCTTTTTCTGCGTCATATTGGGGAATCAATCCCTCGTCTTCACATCGGATGTACCAGAGCGAGAGCTTGTAACCCTTGGCCGAGAGCGCCTGAAGAGCCGGGATCATCGTGTTTCCGGCGATTCGGATCGACATCCTCGGTCCCCCACGACCAAGCTGGCCAGAACTTCTCGGTCGGCAGAGTTCTGGGTGCCATGCTCTCGGTACTCCGTGAGCATGAGGAACCGTATCACGGCCACATGCTCACGGAGTACCGAGAGCATGCCACCCAGAGACTTCTTCTCCGCCTGTTCCTCAATGCCCGATCTCGACCGTCTGAACCGCGTCCAGGTCGATGTTACCGGTCATCAACGCTCGCTTGACCTCGGAGATGGTCTGCGTCACCTTGATATCGCGCGGGCAGGCCGAGGTGCAGTTGAAGACGGTCCGGCAGCGCCAGACGCCTTCGGCGTCGTTGAGGATCTCAAGTCGTTCGGCGGCCCCTCGGTCGCGTGAGTCGAAGATGAAGCGGTGGGCGTTGACGATCGCGGCCGGGCCGACATACTTGCGGTCGCCCCAGAACGGCGGGCAGGCAGTGGTGCAGCAGGCGCAGAGGATGCACTTGGTCGAGTCGTCGAAACGGGCCCGTTCGGCCGGCGACTGGAGCCGCTCGGTCGTGGGTGGGGGTTCGTCGTTGATCAGGAACGGCATCACGGCCTTGTAGTGATCGAAGAATGGCTTCATGTCGACGATCAAATCCTTGATCACAGGGAGGCCGAGGATCGGCTCCAGCGTCAATGTGTCGGACTTGAGGTTCTTGACCAGGATCTTGCAGGCCAGTCCGTTCATTCCATTGATCCGCATGGCGTCGGAACCGCAGACGCCGTGGGCGCACGATCGGCGGAGTGAGAGCGTGTCGTCTTGCTCCCACTTGACCTTCTGGATGACGTCGAGCACCCGGTCGTGTCCGTCGGCCTCGACCTTGTATTCTTCCCAGTGTGGCTTCTCGTCGACCTCGGGATTGTAGCGCGAGATCTTCAGGGTCAAGGACCGCGCCTGCGGGTCGATCAACTGAGCTTGCGTGAGCATGACGAACGATCCTCGATGGGCGGACGGTCAGTATGATGGTGTCTGATTGAGTCGATATTAACGTCGTTCGATTCGCGCGGCGAGTTCATCACGAGCCCAGGCATTCACTCGCTGCAACCACTCGGCATCGTCATCCTCTTCCTCGGCCTTGGTCATCCAGTAGACGACCTCTTCTGGGTAGAGGAAAGGCAGAGCGCGACTGCGATCGGCCTCCAGATACGATCCATCCGCCTGTCGAAGGTGGATCTGAAAGGCTTCGCCATCGAATCGCCAGATTTCGGGGACGCCGATCTCCGCGTAGAGGCTCAAGGAATTCAGGGCACTCCGCGAGATCGCGGCTTCGATGGCGAGATCGGGAGGAGGATCGAGATTCAAGTCGATCTTCTTGTGGCGAACCTTCTCGAAATTCGCCAGATAATACGCACCGTCGGCATCCTTGGCTTTTTTCACGCCAGGCTTTTTCCAGGTCGTGTTGCCAAGCGGTTTGCATTTGAAACCAAGCGATCGGGCCAGTTCCATCAAGAAGAGACCAAATCGCCACTCGATCTCGCCGTGGCTCTGTGACGGTGACATCAGTTCGAGATCTCCGTCACTGTAGGCCATCCGGATGCCCCAGTTGGATTTCTCATCCCTCAGTCGCTCATAAAGTTCCCAGGGAATTCCATGCAGCAAGATCCGGGCGGGAGCCGATCGCTCGACGGTGGTTCGAGGTGTGGTCGAATCGGTTACCGTGGCCATCGGCTTCCCTCCGGATCGGGCGATACCGATCAGTACTTGCGGATCTCGAGCGGATACTTGGTCGTCATCTCGCCGTTCTTCTCGACCATGATCACGTCGACCGGCTTGTACGCTTCGCGGGTGCCGTTGTCGCCGTCGCGATAGGCCAGGGTGTGGGCGAAGAAGTTCTGGTCGTCGCGGTTCGGGAAGTCCTCACGCGAGTGAGCCCCTCGGCTCTCCTTGCGTGCCAGGGCGCTGCCGACCGTGGCCTGGGCAAGGTCGAGCAAGCAACCCAGTTCGAGGACTTCGAGCAGACCGGTGTTGAAGACCGTGCCCTTGTCCTGAACGCCGAGACGAGCGTAACGCTCTTTCAGGCCGATCAGCACGTCGCGAGCCCGGGTCAGGGTCTCCTCCGTTCGGTAGACGCCGCAGTCGTCCATCATGGTCTTCTGCATCTCGTCGCGAATCCGGACCCACGGCTCGGTTCGGGTCCGCGACAGCAGACCATCGATCGCCGTCTTGGTGGGAAGTTCGGGGTGCGGCGGCATCGGCTGGAACTTGGTGATCGAGGCGTATTCGGCCATCGCCCGGCCGGCTCGCTTACCATAAACCACCAGGTCGACCAGACTATTGGTTCCCAGCCGATTGGCTCCGTGGACGCTGACGCAGGCACTCTCGCCGGCCGCGTAGAGACCGGGGACCGGCGTGTTGGCGGCGTCCTGGATCACTCGACCATGCACGTCGGTCGGAATCCCGCCCATCCCGTAGTGGGCGGTCGGCTGGATTGGCATCGGCTCGCGAATCGGGTCGACGCCGAGGTAGGTCCGTGCGAACTCGATGATGTCGGGCAGCCGTTTCTCGACCCAGGCGCTATCGACGGCCTGGCCGGTCGGACTGGTCTTGTACTTGTTGATCGTCTCGGCACGGATATCGAGAAAGACGTAATCCTTGCCGCCGATTCCATTTCCGGCGCGAACTTCCTGGTAGATCGATCGCGAGCAGACATCACGGCTGGCCAGGTCCTTGAGGTTGGGGGCGTACTTCTCCATGAAGCGCTCCCCCTTGTCGTTGAACATGACGCCGCCATCGCCTCGACAGGCTTCGCTGAGCAAGATCCCCAGGCGGTAAATGCCGGTCGGGTGAAACTGGTAGAATTCAAGGTCTTCGAGCGGGATACCGTGCCGGTAGGCGATCGCCGGGCCGTCGCCGGTCAAGGCGTAGGCGTTCGACGAGACCTTGAACATCCGGCCGAACCCGCCGGTGGCGATCAGGACGCTCTTGGCGTGGAACGTGTGCAGTTGCCCCGTGGCGATCTCGATGGCGACGATTCCCCGGCACTCGCCGTCGACCATCACCAGGTCGAGCATATGAAACTCGTCGAAGAACGTCACGCCTTGCTTGATGCACTGCTGGTAGAGGGTCTGCAAGATCATGTGGCCGGTCCGGTCGGCCGCGTGACAGGCACGCATCACCGGGATTCGCGGCTTGGCGGCCTCGGTTCCCGGTGTCGCGGACGGGTCGTAAATCGGGTTCGGCTTGGTGTGACCACCGAAACGCCGTTGCGAGATCCGACCGTCGGCCGTCCGGTCGAAGGGGAGACCCATGTGTTCGAGGTCGTAGATGCAGTCGACCGCTTCCTTGCAGAGAACCTCGGCGGCGGTCTGGTCGACCAGGAAGTCGCCCCCTTTGATCGTGTCGTACGCGTGGTTTTCCCACGAGTCGTCTTCGAGGTTCGCCAGCGCGGCGGCGATCCCCCCCTGGGCGGCTCCGGTGTGCGACCGGGTCGGGTAGAGCTTGCTGACCACGGCCGTGCCGACGCGCTTGCTCGACTCGAGCGCGGCCATCAGGCCCGCGCCTCCGGCCCCGACGATGATGCTGTCGAAACGATGGTAATTCATGCGACTCGACTGGGTAAGGTGCCTCGCCCCGGGGCGGACTGGAGCGGTCTTGGAAGAAAACGAGGGCGATCTGTCTCTCAGCAGCGGACGTCGATCCGGGCCGATCCGTCAAGGGCCGCCGGTGGAATCGCCGCCGGCTCGACCGTCCGCTCGATCTTGAGCGGATGATCCTTGATGAACTTCTCGTCGGCCTGGAACATCAGGATCGAGTAGCCGCCGCCGCCGATGAAAATCAAGGTCAACGTCCAGGTGATCGTCCCGGCGATGATCCGGCCGCCCGCCGAGAGATATTCGTAAAGAACCTGGCGGAGCCCGTTGAAACCGTGGATCACCGCCAGGCTGATCAGCGAGACATCCCAGAGCCGCCAGATCCAGCCGGTCCGGGGAGCGGTCCAGCGATTGGCCACGAAGGCGTAGTTGATCGTCTCAACATTGTTGAGAATGTGCATGATGAACAGGTGGCCGACCGCGAGAAAAACCAGGGCCAGCCCCGAATACCGCATGAAGAACCACATGAACAGCTCGTAGCCGCCACTCGGCTTCATCCGACGTCTCATCGATCGCTCGGCCATGTTCGTTCAAGTCCTGACAGAGATGTCTCGAAGTCGGAAAGCCCAATCAGCGGGACGGAGAGATCAAGGCTGGCTCGACGCTGGAACCAGCGTGGGCCGGGCTCTTGACCTGGTCGTCCGGAGCCTTCCGGAGCGGATAAAGAACGATCGGGGTCGAGATCAGCATGATCGTCCAGAAAACGACCTGGACGGTCCAGGTGATCGACTTCTTGTACAGCGAACCCCTGGGCCAGAGGTCGTAAAGGATCACGCCGACGCCGTTCACGGCATGGAAGACGACGGCGGCGATCAGACCAAGCTCGCCGACACGAAACGCCCAGCGGAGCGGCCAGTAATATTGGCCGTTGAACCAGACTCCGCCGTAGATCGCCACCGTGTGGTCGTACCAGTCGGGAGCGAAGACGACGAAGAACGTGTCGGTGATATGGATCACCAGAAAGAACAGAATCCCCAGGCCGCTCAAGCGATAAGCGAGCCAGGACCATTGACCGACCCCACCACCATAACGAAGGCCGTCGATGATCCGAGCGAGTCGTCCGCTCTGGTAAGGCTGAGGCGCGTGAAGAGTCTGCGACATAAACGAACGTCCGAATCCGAAGGGCGGGCCTGGCGGAAAAGCACGATGACCCACGATCGCGCCATCCTCCCATCGGGAGCATGACCCGATGTGGGCCGAGCGCGAAACGCGAAAGCACACAACGAGTTTTTAGGAGCTAGAGGAAGCGCGGTCAAGGGGGTGGTGGTAATTCGCGAAGGAGAAATGCTCGGCCGTAGCGATCTTGCGGATTTATCGAGCCAGTCGAATCTGGGTTGCGAGGAAGGAACCCGAGAGATCGCAACGACCCACCGCCGCTACCGGGTTGCCATGACAGAGATTCTCGCCAAGATCAAGCAGCCAGGCCCGATCACCGACCAGCGAAGCCTCGGCCTCGACGATCAGGAGATCTTTGGGACGTCCGGAAGGGGCGACCTGGAGAACCAATCGCGAACCGTCCCGAAGGAGCCCGGCCGGCTCCACCCAGGAATCAATACTCGCTCCGGTGAC
>JAJYCH010000316.1 GCA_021778575.1 Planctomycetota bacterium | reverse complement strand
CGAGTCGCCAGAATAATCGGTCGACCGCGGAATTGCACGCCGCGGCCCGATCGTTGATAATCCCCCGCTCGATCCCAGGAACGAAATTACCGGACTACCGACTCGTCCGGAAATAAACTTGAGGATCTGGGATTTTTTTGCGGATTTAGGAATTTGTGATTCCGCGGATTCGCAATCTGTCGTATAGTTGAACCAGGGATGCAACGGAGCCGAGGAATCGTCGTGATGGACAAGACACCGATGGAAAAGAAACTCTGGAAGAATTGCAACCGGTTCAGCGAAAAGCTCGCCCAGAAAATTTTACAGCTCGGCCTCAACGGCCAGAAGTTGGCTCGTAAATCGGATGTGAGCGACTCCGAGATCTCGCGGATCATGAACGGTAAGTCGCTTCCCGGCCTCGAAAACGCCATCGCTCTGGCCCGTGCGGTCGGGGTCTCGCTTGACTTCCTGGCCGACGACGCACTCGACGCCGACCCCAATCAGCCCAAGGAATCGGCCGACGAACGAGAAACGACCATCCAGCGCCTGGCCCGAGAAATCGGCTACAAGCAGGCCGAATACCTGCTCGAATACTCAAGGATCATCGGCTACGAAGTCGCCATGCAGCGGCTGGTCGACGCGGCGAAGCCCGTCGTCACCCTACCCGACCAGGTCCGCAACAGCGTGGCCCCTGTCGCCACGGCCAGCCGGGTGAACTCGGCCTGAATCAGTACGATTGATGCAGGATCAATAATCAAGGCCCGAGGTGCTCGTTGGAGCAACTCGGGCCTTGTTTTCCTTTTCGGGAAAGTCGAGTTCCGATCACCCGGATCTCGATCAGAACTGCTTGCGTTGTCGGCTGGAAGCAATCCGGAGCGCCTTGCGGTACTTGGTCACGGTGCGTCGGGCGACCGGGAAGCCGGAGAGGCTCAGTGCGTCGACGATCTCCTCGTCGGAGAGGGGGTTCGACTTGTCTTCCTTGCCGATGATTTCGAGCAGTTTCTGCTTGATCGTCTCCCAGGCGACGTCAACTCCGTCGGTCGTCGTGGTTCCGCCGCCGAAGAACCGTTTCAGGGCGAAGATTCCGCGGGGGGTCTGCACCCATTTGTCGTCCACGGCCCGGCTGACGGTCGTGACGTGGACCTCGACCCGGTCGGCGATTTCTTGCATCTTCAAGGGCTCGATCGACTCGGGCCCCTTGTCGAGAAAGTTTTTCTGGTGCTCGATGATCGCCTTGGCCACCTTCAGCAAGGTGCTTCGGCGCTGTTCGATCGACTCGATCAGCCAGCGGGCCGACTGGATCTTCTTCTGGATGAACTCGCGAGTGACCGGGTCGGACTGCTTGTTCTTGAGCATCTTCTGGTACTGGCGCGAGATCGCCAGTTGCGGCGTGTGATCGTCGGCCAGCCGAACCTCGTACTCGCCCTGGTCGTTGGCCTCGACGATCAGGTCGGGCAGGACGTACTGCGAGTTCGTCGAGGCGAATCGCGAGCCGGGCCGGGGGTTGAGCCGTCGGAGATGCTCGATCGCTTCCTTGATCTCGTCGATCGGAATACCGGTACGCTTCTCGATCGCCGGCAGACGGTTCTGCTGGATGTCGTCGAGGTGATTCGAGATCAAGACCTGAAGGACATCGCGGCAGGGGACGTCGGGCGTGAGCTGGAGCAGCAGGCACTCGCGGAGGTTCCGGGCACCGACTCCGGGCGGGTCGAGCTTCTGGACCAGGGCGAGCGCTTCCTCCGCCTGGGCGTAGGTGGCATCTCCGCCCGAGTCGCGGACGAGGTCGCGCAATTCGAGGTTGAGGAACCCGTTGTCGTCGAGATTGTAAATCAGATAATCCGCCATCGCCCGGACTTCCGGATCACACTCAAGATAACCGAGTTGATGGGCCAGGTCGTCGTGGAGCGATTCGGGACGGGAGGCCATGTTCTGCATGGCGTCGTGTTTACGATCCGCTTCTTCGCTCAGAGCGGCCCGGCTCAGCCGGTGAGTCTCGCTATAGGAGTCGGCCCAGTCGTCCGAGTCGTCAAACTCGGTGGTCGGGGCTTCCTCGGCGGTGGTCGTGGGGGTTTCGGCGTCGGTCTCCGTCTCGGCCGGGGATGACGATTCCCGGAGGTCGACCAGGATCGGGTTCTCGATCAATTCCTGGTCAATCCGCTCCTGAAGCGCCATCAGCGGGAGCTGGAGAATCTCCATTGACTGGATCATGCGCGGGGCCATCCGCTGCCGCATGTCCATCCGCTGATGCTGAGAAGTATCGAGACGCATAGTCCTATTATCCGCCACGGAAAGATAGGGACCGACCCATCACAAACCAGGAAACACGGCCGAAATGGTCGAACCAGTAGCGAGCCAGGTCGCACGCCATGAGTTGACTCAGGTGTCGAGCATGGCTCCTACTGTCCAAGCAAATATTATGCCGCGCCCTGGTTCGCTTGGCAAGGGCAGGCGGGTCAAAAGCGTTGGCGCCCGTTGATCGCGTCGGCGAGCATCTCTTTATTGGCGAATTCGAGCACACTTCCCGAGGCCAGGCCGCGAGCCAGCCGGGTGATGGACACCTCGGTCCCTTCGAGGCGATTGGCCACCAATAGCGCGGTGCCGTCCCCTTCCAGGGTGGGGTTGGTGGCCATGATCAGCTCGGTCACGCCGCCGGCACGGACCCGGCGCTCGAGCGCGTCGAGGGTCAACTGGTCGGGGCCGATCCCTTGCGAGGGGGCGAGTCGGCCGAGAAGGACGTGATAGGTCCCCTGGTAGGTTCCCGACTTTTCGAGGGCCAGGAGATCACGGCTTTGCTCGACGACACAGATCAGCGCGGCATTGCGCCGGGGGTCGCGACAGATCTCGCAAAGGGGTTGATCGGCCTCGGTCAGGTGATAGCAGCTCTGGCAGTAGCGGATGCTGTCCTTGACCGCCCGGATGGCCTCGGCCAGCGCCAGGGCTTCTTCGGGCGGGGCCTTGAGCAAGTGATAGGCGAGCCGCTCGGCCGACTTGGCGCCCAGGCCGGGAAGTCGGCCGAAGGCGTCGATCAACCGGTCGAGAGCCACAGACGGGCCGGCCATGGGTCAGGCTCCCCCCGAGCCCGGACCGAACAGGCCGGAAAGCCCGGGAATGGGCAGGCCACCGGCCAGCGAACTGATCGACTCGGCCGCCGCTTCGCGGGCTTTGGTCAGCCCCTGGTTCACGGCCGCCGTCACCAGATCTTCGAGGAGTTCGGCATCGCCGTCGGTCAGGAGCTTGGGGTCGATCCGGACCGAGAGCAGTTCCATCTTGCCGTTGACCTTGGCCACCACGCCGCCGCCGCCGGCCGTCCCCTCGACCACGAGTTGCCCCAGGGCCTCGGTTGCCTTCTCGACGTTCTCGCGGATCTTGCCGGCGTTGCGCATCAAATCGGCAAGGTTGCCCAGGTTATTGAACACGGCATCCCTTTGTTGATGGGGAATGGAAAAATGGAAAGGTTGAACGAACCGGGGAATTCTGGTCAATCAACGTTCATCCGTCTCATTCACCTCGTCTTCGACCCGGATCGCCTTGGCCTCGAATCGCTCGACGATCAGCAGGTGAAGCGGCTCGTCCCGGAGTCGGTCATCGCGCGAGTTGACCGAGGAATGGCGGTGGTTCGCGGTCGCCGAAGGTTCGTCGATCTTGCGGAACTGGACCACCACCCGACGGTCAAGCCACTGACGGAGTCCGCTCTCGATCTTCGACCGGGCGTCGGAACGCTCGACCAGGTCGACCAGCCAATTGTAGCCCGTGGTCGGCTGGATGACCAGGTTTTCCGGGCCTTCGAGAGCGGCGGGAAGCAGGTTCACCAGTTTGCCCGCGAGTTCCGTGCCTTGCGTCGCCGCCCAGCCCGCCCAGCCCGACGTGATCGCCTCAAGGTTCCAGGGAATCGGCAAGGACGGAGCCGCTTCGACCCTTGAGGAGATCGGTTCGGGAACCTCGACAGGCTCCGGTTTCGCCGCCGGAGGGGCGACTTCAGCGGGTATCAGCTTTTTTTTTTCGACCGGGGCGGCCGGAGGGGCTCCCGACTCGAGCGCCGCGAGCCGGGTGATCACTTCGCCGATCTCGACCAGGTTTTCGAGCCGGGCGACCCGGAGCACGGCGATCTCGACGATCGTCCGCCCGTGCGGGCTCCCTCGAAGTCTCGACCGGGCCTCGGCCAGAATCTGGAGCGCGGCGAGCAGTGTATCGAGCGACCACCGCCCGGCGATCTCTTCGAGCCGGGGCTTCTGGCGAGGGCTGGCGGCCAGCAACGTCTGCGCGGGGTTGACCGCGACCACCATCACATCGCGAAGAAATTCCAGCGTTCCGGCCAGAAGCTCGGTCGGCTGAACTCCACCCGACGCGGTGAGGTCGACGATCTTCAGGGCCTCGGCGGCGTCACGGCGCGAGAGGGCGTCGAGGAGGTCGAGCGTCCGGTCGTCGCTGGCGATCCCGAGCTGTTGCTGGACCAGTTCGACGGTCAGCCGCTCGCCGCCGAACGAGAGCAGTTGCTCCAGGAGCGACTGCGCGTCGCGCATCGAGCCGCCGGCGCGCCGGGCGATCACTCCCAGCGCTTCGGGGTCGGCCTGGACCTTCTCGCTCTCGCAGATTTCGCCGAGCGTCGCGGTGATCTGGTCGGGGGTGATCCCGGCGAAGTCATACCGCTGGCAGCGTGAGAGGACGGTGATCGGGATCTTGTTCGGCTCGGTCGTCGCGAAGAAGAATTTGACGTGGCTCGGAGGTTCCTCCAGCGTCTTGAGCAGCGCGTTGAACGCGCCGGTCGAGAGCATGTGAACCTCGTCGATGTAATAGATCTTGAACCGGGCGCGGCTCGGTCGGAGCCCGGCGTTCTGACGAAGCTCGCGGACCTGCTCGACGCCGTTATTACTGGCTCCGTCGATCTCGATGACGTCGACGTCCTGGCCGACCGAGATGGCCCGGCAGATGTCGCAGGTCTGGTCGGGATTTTCGGTCGGGCCATGCACGCAGTTCAGGCACTTGGCGAAGATCCGGGCGATCGACGTCTTGCCGACCCCTCGGGTGCCGCTGAACAGGTAGGCGTGGGTGACCCGGTTGAGCCGGATCGCGTTCCGGAGGGCCTGAACGACATGATCCTGGCCGACGACGTCCTCGAACCGTTGCGGTCGATAGCGTCGGGCGACCACCGTGTAGCCGACCGGGTCGGCGTCGGGCGTCGAGAGATCCGCCCCTCGGGGTCGCGACACGAGGCACGCTCCATCGGGCCTGGAGAAGAAGTGCAACGGAAAGCGGGGGTCGGGGAGAACCGGGGAGGTGCTCCCGGGCACATGAAGACGGTGCTTATGGCTGCTGCCGTCAAGCCCTGACCAGGTTCGCAGGTCCCCATTGCCCGGGTCCCCCCCGGCTCACCCCGACCCCCGCTCATCGTTCCGTTCGAGATGACCTAGTGTCCAGAATTCGGCGGCGGTTCGCAAGTCCAAGTTCCTCGGGCCGGTGAATCGCGTGTGCCCAGATTTTCTGAGGGACTGCCTTCTGATGTGGCGGGTGGGTCGAGTGCAACGAGCCCCACCATGAATGCCGGCAAAACTTTATGGCCATTTGTAGGGTGGTGCCGAGCCTCAGGCGAGGCCCACCATCCGCAAAACGGTGGGCTTCAGCAGGAAAACGGGTCAAGAGCAGGAAAAGGGGTCACAGCAGGAAAAGGACTCAAGGTTCATTCATCTATTTTGACCCTTTTGACCCCTTTTGGCCTACTTATTGGACCTTGACCCCTTTTGCCTTTCCAGTCAGTTTGACTTTTTCTTCTCCCGCTTTCTGGTTCTTCGCATCGCTACCCAAAAATGGTGAATTTCGATTTCCGGACTTGAACTCGAGGTTGGCTGACGCCAGAGCTTTGAGCGGCAGAAAGCGACCCGATCTGCCTTACGTTTCTTATAGTCGATAAGGAACTCACTCTTCGACCACTTGCAGCCCACCGCGCAATCGGTGTCGTGGAGATCTTCAATCCACCCATTGATGGTGTCAAACCATGAACCTAGTACTACAGCGCTAAGTCTTTCCCCAGGCGCACCGGGGGATTTCGCTCAGTTTGATACCCAACGCTCGCAATTTCTTTCGGGACGCCTTCGTGTGGCTCTTCC
>JAJYCH010000315.1 GCA_021778575.1 Planctomycetota bacterium | reverse complement strand
CACGTTCAGCTTCGCCCGGCGGATGTTCCCCTGGTTCCGGTTGAAGATCGTCAAAGGGACCGACAGCCCGACGCCCCACGACGTGGCGTTCTTGGCGTTCAGAAACCGGTCGTCCTGGAAGGTATAAGGCTGATAGAGCACGTAGACGTCCGGGTAGCGGTTGGCGACCGCGAGGCCGACGTCGGCCTCGGCGCGTTTCACACCCAGGCGGTAGGCGATCAGGTCGGGTCGAGTGGTCATCGCCAGGCGGAGCAACGGTTCGCCGACGACCGGGGGCGGCGTCCGATCGGCGAGCGACCCGCGGAGTTCCAGCCGTTCGGCTTCCGCGACGGTCATCCCGAGCAAGGCCCCGAGCGCCCGGAGATCGGATTGATACTGTTCCTCGGCCTCGTTCAGGCCAATCTCGGCCGACTCTCGCTGGATTTCGAGCCGGAGGTCTTCGCTCTCCGCGAGCGGTTTGAGCGGCCCTCGGGATCGCTCGGGCTCCTTCTCAAGCTCGGCGACGCTCTTTCTGGCGAGTCGGACGGTCTCCCTCGCGGCGAGAACGTCGACATACTCGGTATAGAGGTTGTCGATCTCGACCCGGGTCGCATCCTGAAACTGCGCCTGAAGGACCTTCTTCGCCTGGCAGGCCACCAGGGTCCGGGCCTTCCGTTTGCCGGTGATGTCGAGGGGATAAGAGACGTTGATATCATACTGAGTCTGACCGCCCGGCCGGGTCCGGTTGAACGCGCCGTAGGGGTAGCACTGGACGTCGGAATAGAGGACCGGGTTGGCCCGAAGCCCGGCGGTGAGGACGTCGGCGTCGGCCTGGGGGATCTCGAACGACTTCGACCTCAGATCCATATTCCGGGCAATCAGCCGCTCGATCGCCTGGTCAAGGGTCAGGCCATCGGCTGGCCCGTCATCTTCGCCGGTCAAGGCGAGCGACCCGAATGACGAGACCGGAGCGATCGTCGACCGGATCGGCAGGCCGATCGTCCCCGACTCACGGTCGGGCTCCCGGCGCGGTCCTTGAGCGCCTGACTCGCTGGTGGACCTCGGCCCGGTGAACGGGTTTTCGAGAACCGCGCCCCCTTCTCCCGGGCTATCGCCCAGAGGGTTCGCCCCCGCCCCCGGAGTCGGCCCCAGCCGAGAAGGGCGAGACGCCGGATTCTCCGATTCCGGCCGAGCCGCCCCCAACCCCTGACCGCGAGCCGAGCCCACGGCCATGCCCAGCGCCAGAGCGACCATCGAGGCGCGTCGATGAAAATTCATGACCGCGAGCCTCGTCGATCCATCGAGGAATGATCGCCACGTCCCGCATCCTCCCTATTATCGGTCTGAAGCATGGAGGCGATGAATGGAACTCAGGCGAGCCGGTTAAAGGATCAATCCGGCAAGAAATCGACACCCACGACCTTGCCGTCCTGGATCGTGATACGGCCGATATCGGCGTTGAACCGAGCGTCGGTGGTGTTATGGCGGAACATCAGCAGATTCGTCGGACTGGTAGGCGTTTCTTCGATATAGCGGGCCATGATCTGTCGGACCTCGCTCGCTGTCATGCCTGGCTTGATCGAGTAGAGGTCGCGCAAGAACGGTTTCCGGGACGTCCAGGGAAGGACATAAAGGGCCAGGATCACCAGGTTCACGCTGATCAGAGCGGCCAGCCGATCGCGATTCTGGACGATCGGCCGCTTGAGCCCGATCGCTCTTGAGAACACGATGGCGATCGGTAGATAGATCGCGAGGTTGACCGGTTCACCAAACATGATCTCTGCCAGAGCACAAAAGATGAGCAGCAGAATCGACAGGGAGATGACGGTCCGGTTTCGTAGCGGGGCCACGATCCAGGCCAGCGGGATGAGCAGAGCCAGCCAGGGATAACCTGTTGGTCGGATCGCCAGACCGACGCCAAACACGGCGATCAAAAGCATCAGTCGCCGCAGGCTGAATCGAGGGACGGGTGACGGCATCAGAGGAATCCCTGCCTCGATTCAGCCAAAGGCCAGCGTGGAGAACCAGATCGCGATCCAGCAGGACCCGATGGCCAGGCCGGCCCACTCGACCCAATCGCTCGGCTTACTCCAGCTTCGACCCAGGGCCAGCGCAGTCCAGGCAATCATCACACAGACGCCGACCTTCCGTTTGAGGAAGTCGAGGACGGCGTTGATGGACATCCCCGCCGCCGCGCCGTCCGGTAATTCGAATAAAGCTCCCTGCGGCAGAGTGATCGCGATGGTGATCGTGAACAGCAGCACGATCGCCAGAGGGAGCACTGCCAGAGCCACGACGCAGGCCACCAATCCCGGATTTGAAAGGATGTCCCTGAGTCCACGATTGCGTCGCCACGATCCAGAGAACAGCAGAGCGACCGACCACGCGATCAACAGAGCTGAGATCACTGACGTGAGGAAACTCGCGTCTTTCAATCTTTCCAGGACCGGAGGATCAAAAACCATCGTCGAATAAGGGGTGTAGAACACCAACGAGCTGGGAACCCGGGAAACGGCCCGGATCGTCGCGAAAGCGAAAGCGGTGGCCGCGATGAACACAATCGCATCCACCAGCCGGAAGGCTTCGCGATCTTTGAGCTTGTTCATGGCGGGCTCGCTCACGACACGATCATCCCCAGCAACGTCTGATCATCCGCCGGGGGCTCTCCCAGGGTGAAGGCTTTGACCTCGTTGACCACGTCGTCGACCAGATCCTGGGCGGTTCCTCCACCGCAGCAGCGGGAGAGGACCTTGTCGAGGCGGTCGATCCCGAACATCCGGCCCTCGGTCGAGATCGCCTCGGTGATCCCGTCGGTGTAGAAGGCCAGGCGGTCGCCGGGTCGGAGGGTCAAGGTCGAATCTCGGTAGACCTCATTGGCCATCAGGCCGAGCGGGAGGCTCTGGGCATGTTCGAGCGATTCGACGGTGGCCTGGCTGCATCGGCGGAGCCGGGGCGGGTTGTGGCCGGCGCTCGAGTAGCTCAACGCACGGGTTTTGGGGTCGTAGATCCCGTAAAACGCGGTGACGAACGCCTCGTTATCGGCCGTGTAAAGGGTCGAGAGCTGGTGGTTGACCTTGCTGAGCAAGGCGCTCGGGCCGTCGTGAGGACCGGGGAAGCCGTGGGCCAGGCTGTGGGTCACGGCCATCAAAACGGCGGCAGGTGTCCCGTGGCCGCTGACGTCGGCGATGAGGATGCCCCACTTGCCGTCGGGCAAGGGGAAGAAGTCGTAATAGTCACCGCCGGCCCACTGCGAGGTCTGATAAAACGCGGCCAGACTCAGCCCCGGGATCTCCGGCAGAGTTTGCGGCAAGAGCGACCGCTGGATGTCGGCGACGACTTTCAACTCGCGCTCGACAACCTCGTAGGCTTGCTTCAACTCGGCTGAGAGCACCAGGTTCTGCGTGGCCCGGCCGAACAGGCTGCTCATCCAGACCCAGTCGGGAAACTGTTCGGGAGCGAAGGCGTGAGGCTCCTTCCGGAGCATCACGATCAGGTTCAAGCCGACTCCCCGGTCATAGTGCGGGATCGCCATGACCGAGCGGTTGTCACCAAAATAGGCCCGAGCCGGGTCGTCATCGGCGAGCCGAAGGTCGCCGATGATCCGGGGGACGTCGCCGTAGATCAGCTCGCCCAGCAGGCCCCCTTCGAGGAGCGGGAGCTTGTTCTTCTCCTGCCAGGGGTCGATTTCTTGCTCCCAGGTGCTCGACCGGGTGATCCGGTATTGGGGGGCTTCGAGCCCTCGGCGGCTGAGTGCGATGAAGCCATCGGTCTTCTGGAATCGGCGGACCCGATTGGCATAGGCCCGGACCATGGCCTGCGGGTCGTCCTGCAAGCTCATCTCGCGCATCGTCTCCACGACGTGGTCGAGCGTCCGCCGCCAGTCCCCCTCGGTCCCGCTATCAAAGAAGCTGGTATCGGGGATCATCGGAGATGTCCGTCTGGATGAAGGAGTAAGTAGAAAGTAGCCAGGAGCCGGCATCCAGGAGGAGGAACGGCGGCCTGTTGCTGCCGTCTCCACGGATGACTGACTACTGACTACTCTTGATCTACAGACGATCGGCTCGCCGGGATTCAGGAAACGCTCGCTTCGAGCCGCTCCTCGATGGCGATCTTCCGAAGCTTGTTCTGCGCCCGGGCTTCGAGCTGGCGGACGCGTTCCTTGGTGACGCCCAGTTCCTTGCCGAGCGCTTCAAGGGTCTGCTCGCTGGCCCCGTCGAGACCGAAGCGGCTGACGATGATCCGCCGCTCCCGTTCGTCGAGCCGACCGAGCATCCCTTTGACTGCGTCACGCATCCGGCGCTGGGTACTTTCGTACTCGTGCTCGTCGGACCGGTTGTCGGCGGCGGCCTCGAAGAGGTCGTCGTGGCCGGTGACGAACCGGTCGCGGCGATGGTTCTCGATCGGGATCGACCGGATGAAATTCTTCATGATCGCCCACGAGGCGTAGGTACTGAATTTGTTCCCCCGGGCGTAGTCGAATTTCTCGACCGCCCGGATCAGGCTCATGTTGCCGTCGGAGACCAGCTCGAAGAAGTTATCGGACCGGCCGACATGCTTCTTGGCGATCGAGACGACCAGCCGTAAGTTGGCCCGGATGATCAGGTTCTTGACCGCGAGCGCCTGCTCCATCAACTGGTCGATCTCGTCGAGGACCGTCGTGGTGGCCTTGGCGGGATCGAGAGCATCGCGAAGCTTGAGGGCCCGGTACTTCAGGTAATTCATCTTGCGGAACAGGTGCGCTTCCTGTTCCCTGGACAGCAGCGGAACATCGTAAAGGCTGGCCAGATAGGGCGGTACGCCTTCGGGCGGCTTGATTTTGCGCGGTGTTTTGGCTTCGATCGGCCGAGGTAGCTCGGCGAGGATCTCGTCGGCAAGCTTGGGGTCGTCAAAGCTCTCGTGGGGCATCGCCTCGATTTTCAGTTCGAGGAGCCGCACGGCACGCATCTCGTTAATCACCCGGAGAGTTCCCTGAGGCGACCGGCCTACCTGGTTGGCCAGGACTTCCAGCGAGATTCCTTGGAGATGTTGCCGGTAGATCCGGGCCTTGGTCGCCTCGTCCAGGGAAGCCGGACGAGTTGCCTTGATCGGGGCTTCGGTCGATTTTGTCGCGTTCACTCGGGCGTCCATGATTTTGTCCCCATCGCCGAAGGCACGTGGTGCGGTCGGACTTCAAGCCAATCTTTGAACCAGTCCGCTTGACGACAAGGGGCCTCGACGAACTCCGCCGGGGCCAATGATCCTTCAAACTCGGTCGGTCGATCCGTCGAAAACCCTCGTCGGGCCTTGCAAGACGGTTCCAAACATCACGGCCAGGAAGGTCCGGAGCGGCGAGACGCTCCGCATCGTCTTGGCTCTGAGGACCGCCCCTTGCCAGCTATTGAGCCAGAACTCAGCCACCTCATGGACATCGAGATCCGCCGGAAGTTCGCCATTTTGCTGGGCTTCCAGCAAGCACGCGCCGTACCGATCGACCCAGCTCTCGAAGATCTCTTCCAGTCGAGCCCGAAAAAGCTCGCTCTGGTCGGCCATCTCCTGACTCAAGTTCCCGGCCAGACATCCTTTGCGGCAATGATCCGATTCCAGGGCCTCGGTCACCGTTTCACAGTACTGACGGAGCCGATCCAGCGGCGGGACAGTCAAATCTGCCAGAATCCGCTCCTGTCGCTCGCCAATACATTCAGCGAACCGATCGATCACCTGGAGCCCGAAGTCTTCCTTACTACTGAAGTAGTAGTAAAATGACCCCTTCGGAACGCCCGCTTCCTGCAAGATCGACTCAATCCCGGAGTTGTTATACCCCTTCTGGAGAAAAGTCTTCTTGCCCGCTTCAAGCAGCAAATCCTTCGTCTTTTCCTTACTCATGATACGTCAGTCCAGCGGACAAGGATCGATCCGACGATAAATAGGATCGAAATCCCTCGCCCGACAGATTGATATTAGACCAGTCGTCTAGTCATTTCAAGAGGGTTATCGATAATTGATCCTCGAAAGTCGAAATTTCGTCACGAATTTGCGTTTCGCGAAGAGTGAGCGGCCCAATTTCTCAAAAAGAGCCGGGATGCGATCACCGGTCGACTGTCAGCGGATGTCGAGCGTCAGCGCTGACGTTCCACAC
>JAJYCH010000314.1 GCA_021778575.1 Planctomycetota bacterium | reverse complement strand
AGTCCTGGACGTGGATAATATCCCTGGGAATGGTGGCGGACCACCACACTTTCGACAAACCACCCCAATTCGGCTCTGTCCGGGAGGGTCGATTTCGCATGGGAAAGACGGATTACTCGTACTCGAAATGGATCAAAGATCGGGAAGATCTGGAATACGAAAATACCCCCACATTGATGGGATCAGCGATGGCCGCCAACGGATCGCGATGCTCGCGGCAATCCGGCGATCGTTCGCCTGCTCCTCGATCGCGGCGCGGCAAATCTAAACGAGCGGAGGGATGAACACTCGCTTCTGGCCGAAGCGGCGCGGCATGGTCATCTCGACGTGATGCAACTTCTTGTCGACCGGGGAGCCGATCTTCAGGCGGTCGGCCGTGATGGCCTCACCCCGCTGGCCTGGGCGGTCCAGGCCGGACAGGACGCGGCGGCGAACTGGCTCAGGGCTGCGGGGGCTCGGCCCGAGAATGCTTGAAGTTGGACCCTCGGCCGAGTCCGGACTCGGCCGAGGGTTCCTTTTTTCACGATCCCAAACGAACCCAAGGTTCGCTGTCGATTAGACGCCCGTCGCGCCTCCGGCGGCCATGAGAACCTGGCCGGTGACCCAGGCGGAGTCGTCGGAGGCGAGGAAGAGGGCGACGGTGGCGATGTCGTCGGGCTGGCCGAGCCGGCCGAGCGGCGTGGCGGCGACGGCCGCTTTCTGGAAGTCGGTCCCGATGAATCCGGCGGCGTGGACGCCTTCGGTTTCGACCATTCCGGGGCTCAGCGAGTTGACCCGGATCTTCTTCGGCCCCAGCTCCTTGGAGAGAGCCTTGGTCACGGCATCGACGGCGGCCTTGGTCGCGCTGTAGACCGTGGCACCGGCGACGGGGGAGACACCAACGACCGAGCTGATGTTGATCACGCTCCCCCCTTCGGGGCCAAACGCCTCGACCGCCTTCTGGGTGCTGAGGATCAGGCCCAGAACGTTGAGGTTAAACTGGTCGTGAAAATGCTCCTCGGTGATCGCGTCGATCGTGCCGAAACTGTAGATTCCCGCGTTATTGACCAGAATGTCGAGCCGGCCGAACGCCTGCTTGGTCTCGGCGAACAGACGGTCGATATCCGCCTTCCTGGCGACGTTCGCCTGCACGGCGATGGCCTTGCCGCCCTGGGTCTTGATCGCGTCGACCACGCGGTCGGCCCCTTCTTTGCTGGACGAATAATTGACGACGACCGACGCACCCGCCGCACCCAGATGCCGGGCAATGGCGGCTCCGATTCCCTTCGAGGCACCTGTGACGATCGCAACCTTACCCGTGAGCTTTGACATCGAAATGGCCTCCCAGAACTGGTGAAGAGACGTGACTGCGGCTATGTTAGAGAGAGCTTTCGACGAGGCAAGTACCCACCTTTTGGTAAGTACCCCGAGGGGACTCTCATGAAACGGCCGGCTTTTGGTTGCGGGCTGGAGGCTGCGCTCGATGTTCTGGGGGGAAAATGGAAGCCGATGGTGCTCTGGAATCTGGTCTCGGGCACCCGGCGCTTTGGAGAGCTGAGGCGCGCCGTGACTGGGATCAGCGAGAAGATGCTGATCCAGCAGCTTCGCGAGATGGAGCGCGACGGGATCGTCGCCCGCGAGGACTTTCACGAGATTCCGCCGCGGGTCGAGTATTCGTTGACGGAGTTCGGCGTCTCGCTGAGCCAGGCGCTTCAGCCGCTCTGCGACTGGGGGACCAAGCACCTGGCGCGAATCGAAGCCACGCGATCCGCGACGGACGCCCCCGACCGACCGACGGATTGTCGGCTCGGATCGTCGACTAGCCCGGCCGAATAGCAGGCGAGAACGTCAGATCACGACCGGTTCGACCACGCCGCTGGCGAGGTGAAACACGCCGCCGACGACCTTCACTTTTCCCTCGCGGATCAGGCCGGCGATGACGGGGGAGGCCTCGGCGACGATCGTGGCTTGCTCACGGACGTTCTCGATGATCGAGGCTTCGAGATCCCCCTTCGCCGCTCGGACGGCCGGGCGGATATGCTGGAACAGAGTGCTGATCTGCCCGGGGACCGGCTCAGCCCGGATCGTCGCCGCGACTGCTCCGCACGACGAATGGCCCAGGATGTAGAGGATCTTGACCCCCAGAACCGCGACGCTGAACTCCAGGCTGGCGATCGCTTCGGTCGAGGCGATGTTCCCCGCCAGCCTGACGACGAAGAGGTCGCCAAAACCCTGGTCGAAGACCAGCTCGACCGGCACTCGCGAATCCGCGCAGCCCAGAAACGCCGCGAACGGGGCTTGCCTCGGGGCGACCTCGCGGAGCCGGGCCGGGTCACGTCGAGGTCCCGCCGCCAGCCCAGCGACAAACCGCCGATTCCCCTCGCTCAGGACCGCCAGAGCCTCGTCGGGACTCGCCGGCCCCAAGGAGTCGGCCGAATCCCGTTCCGTTTTCACCGGCTCCTGCGGAATCTCCCGGTCCATCGACAACACCCCGTCCCCCGGAAAGGTCAAATCTCAATCGCCGAAATACGACAATGATTTCGTATATAGTGTAGCGACTTCACGGCTGAGGTCAATCGCGGAAACCTATCGACAGCGCCACGCGAGAGGGTCCGGGCGGAGGCGCCCCCTGTGCTCGCGGTTCTTTGTCGACTACAATAGTCGAATCTGCCGGGGTTGAGCGGTCGGTCGAGGGCGCAACAGAGCAGGGGGCTTCGACGACGTTGGAACGATTGAGCGTCCTCTGTTTCGGCGGAACCTATGCGCTGGCATTGGTTTGCGACCTGGCCCGGTTCGTCGTCCGAGGGACGGCTCGCTGGTATGCGACGCTGGGCTTGACCACGCTGGCGTGGGTGGTGCAGACCGCCTATCTCGGCAATCTGACGATCCAGAAAAATCAGCTTCCGGTGGCAACCGTCTTCGAGTCGTTGATCGTGCTGTCCTGGATCCTGGCGGCCGTCGCGCTCTACTTGATCATCCGGTCGCCGAAACCGGTGGCGGTGGGCGTGTTCCTGTTGCCGGTGGTCCTGGCCTTGATCATGATCGCGGGATTCTGGGCTCCGCGCGACGACTGGACCAGTTCGGGCTGGGGTGGAGCGAGCCATTTCTGGGGCTCGGCCCACGGTGTTCTTTATCTGGTCGGCGCGGTGGCGTCATGCGTCGCGTTCACGGCCGGTTTGATGTACCTGGCGCAGTCGGATCGGCTCAAGCACAAGCGGCCGCCCCGGATCGGATTCAAACTGCCCAGCCTGGAGGAGTCGGAACGGCTCAACCGGGGGGCGATCACGGTGGCCTTCCCATTTTTGAGCGCGGGCCTACTTGTGGGCGTGGTGATGGAGGTCGCCTTGCAAAAGGCCGGGCAGTCCCGCCTCGGCTGGAACGACCCCAAGGTCATCAGCAGCCTGCTGGTCTGGCTGGTCTTCGCCGGCCTGCTTCACGCCCGGTTCCGACCCGAGATGCGCGGCAGGCGTGTCATGCTGTTCACGATCGTCGCCTTCCTCTGCCTCGCGTTCGCGACGATCGGCGTCAACCTGATGGGCATCACCTCGCACGGAATGCCTCGACCCGAGAAAAAGGACTCAGGACTCGGGACTCGGGACTCGGGACTCGGGACTCGGGACTCAGGACTTCGTGAACTAAAGCAGTTATCAGCCGCCTGGCACTCCCCTATTCTTGTAGGGTCCGCTCTGCGGACCGTGTTCTTCGGTATCCGCCCTGGTTTCCAGCCGGAATTGTCTATTCCATCGCATAAAGGGACGGTCCGCACAGCGGACCCTACTTGTGCAATCCGAATGCAAGCCGCGGTAGGGCGGGAATACCCCGACGCGCAGACGTCGTTCCTGGCCCTCAGTCTTGAGTCCCAAGTCCTCAGTCCTCTGGAAGTCCTCAGTCCTCTGGAAAATGGCGGGGGTGCTTTGTGAAGCTCCTCGCTCTGGGCGTTGATCACCAGCGGGCTCCGGCACCGATCCGCGAGGCCCTGGCCTTTGAAGGGGCCAGGCGCGACGAGGGGCTTGATGCGCTCGCGAAGGCCTTTCCGGGTGGCGAGTTCGTCGTCCTCTCGACGTGCAACCGGGTCGAGGTCTATGCGGCGGGCAACGGCTCGAACGTCCCGACCACCAGCGCCCTGATCGAGTTCCTTGCGAGCTTCCACGACAAACCGGCCGAGAGCTTCGCCAGCTATCTGGTCGACCACCACGATGCCCGGGCAGTTGACCACCTGTTCAAGGTCGCCGCCAGTCTCGAAAGCCTGGTCCTGGGCGAAGGCCAGATCCTCGGGCAAGTTCGCGACGCGTACAAGGCCGCGACCGCCCGGAAATCGGTCGGGCCGATCCTGCATGCCGTCTTTCCGCACGCCTTACGGGTCGGCAAGCTCGTCCGCGAGCAGACCGGGATGGACAAGGGCAAGCTCTCGGTGGCGAGCGTCGCCGTCGATGTGGCGAAGGATGTCTTTGATACGTTTGTCGACAAGACCGTGCTCGTCATCGGTGCCGGCAAGATGGGCGACCTGACGCTCCAGCACCTGGCGAGCCTCCGTCCGGGAGCAATCCTCGTTACCAACCGGAACCCCGAGCGGGCCGAGGCCGCCGCCTCGCGCTGGGGGGGCCAGGCGATCCGGTTCGAGGATCTCGACCGAGCCCTGGTCATGGCCGACGTCGTCGTCAGCACCACGGCGGCTGATCGACCGATCGTCGACCTGGCGATGTACACGAAGGTCCAGAAGGCCCGCAAGAACCGGCTCGCCCTGATCCTCGACATCGCCATTCCTCGCGACTTCGACCCGCGAATCGGCGACATCGAACAGGTGATGCTCTACAACGTCGACGACCTTCGCAAGCAGGCCGACCAGAACCGCCAGCGGAGGCAAAAAGGGGTCGACCCCGCGCTGGCGATCATCGAGTCCGAGACCGAGCGTTGCCTGGCCGACCTGAGACACAGAACCCACGCCGGCCTGGTCCTCCGCCAGCTTGGAGACTACGCCGATACCGTCCGCCTGAGAGAACAAGAAGCCCTGTTCACCCGCCAGCCCGGGCTCACCCAGGCGCAGAAGGACGATATCGCCCACGCCTTCCAGAGGCTCCAGAACCAGTTCCTCCACCACCCCCGATCCGCCGTCCGAACCGCGGCAGCCGCCGAAGCCACCGAGCACCCCCACCCACTCCTTCATGCGTTGAAGGCTCTGTTTGGTCTGAACGAAGACGAGAAGCGGCGCGAGTGAGCAAGGCTCCGAGCATCGATTTTCGTGCCAGGCGATCCCTCGGCCGCGATGACGGAACACGCGTCGTCATCTCGCGGATCGCTGGTGAATCGTCCGGCGTGGCGATCGTCGGTTTCGCCGCCATCTTCGAATTTCTCGTTGTCCCACGTCGATCCGGAGGGTGGGCTCGGTCCACGACGAATGGAAGCTGGTGGGCCGAGCCTACCCTACATTTGGGATTGTTCCGGCTCCGATGCGTTACGGAGACTCATCATTTGATCATTTCCGGGGATGAGGATCGGCCTCGATCAATCGGAGTCGGTCTCCCGGCTTGAGCCCGTCGTGATGGTCGACCTGTCCCCGAGGCCAGCGGACCTCGATGGATGCGGTCTGACCGGGTCCGAGGCCGAAGTGAATCCGGCCGTCGCTGGCCGAGAGAAAGCTTCCGCCACCGATCCGCTGGGCATACTGCGAACGACCGGCGCTGGTCAGCTTGACCCGTGCTCCCACGCCGTCGCGGTTCGACTTCGTCCCTTCGAGCTGGAGAGTGATCGAGCGCGACTGGCCCTCGGCACCCAGGTTGTGAAAGTAGGCCAGTGGACCAGCCTGCGCCAGGATCAAGACATCCTGTCGGCCGTCATTATCAAGGTCTCCCACGGCGAGCCCACGGCCGACCCGGGGGACTTTCCAGCACTCGCCGGCCCGGGCGGAAACCTCGACGAGCCGTCCCTGGCCGGTTCCCAGGTAAAGCTGGGCCGGCATTGCGTAGGGAATGGCCGGGCGATAGTCATTGACGTGGCCGTTGGCGGTGGCCAGGTCGAGCTGGCCGTCGTCGTTGGCATCGAGAAAGAACGCGCCAAAGCCCAGAACATGGCGGCTTGGCACCTTCAGACCGGAAGGAGCGGTCAGGTCGGCGAACAAGGCCTTG
>JAJYCH010000313.1 GCA_021778575.1 Planctomycetota bacterium | reverse complement strand
GTTTTTGGTTTCTGGCGGAGGAGAGAAAACCAAAAACCAAGTCTGACCCCCCGCCATTTTGAGCCGACCGACGATGAAATCCTCTCGCGCCTACTCGCCCTCAATCTGGACCGCCGAGCGGTTGCCGACGTGGATTTCGAGGTCAAGTCTGACGACGATACCGACTGATTTTTAGAAGATCGGGCTATGCCTGCGAAATGAGCTTGGGCGATTACATGGACCTAGGTATAGTAGATGTCTACGGTCACGTCGCTGCGAATGCGGGAATTGATGGCAGAAGGAGTAGGGCATGAGTAACGCAACTCTCCGCTTGCATTGGGATTCGCTTCGCCAGGATAGGTACAGGGGAACTCGACCCTTCACGCAGGAGATCGAGCAAGCTCACGCTGTACTCCATCACCCATTCTCGACCGTGGATCAAATGTCCGAGGTCTTGAATCTTTTTTGCATGAACAAGCAAACGTGCATGTTTGGTCGGGTTGCGGCGAAATCCAAGTCAATCTACTTCTGTATCATCAACGACCGAGACATCATCGAAGGCGACGATGCGGTTCGAGCGAAAATCGCCCATGAACAGCGGATCTGGAAGCAACAGGCTCTCGATCACGACTCGCGTCGGTCGCCACACAGCTTCATTCTCGTTGTTGCTTCCCAAAAGGTCGCCTTGGCCGCACCTGACGAGAATCTCTATCGCTTTTCTTGCTATTTGCAAGAGTTAGCCGGTTGGGTGGGAATTGGACCGGGAGTCAAGGCAAATACCATTGCGAGTGATTGCCTTTACCTGCGCAAGCCAGAGGAACAGTCGATCTTTGGATTCAGGTTTAACGTGGATTTCTTCGCCGCTGCTGGCGATGGGCGATGGTGGCACGACCACCGATTTCCAGGGGGGATTGCTTTCAGCGCGAATAGTCCTGGACACATGCGCCAGTTTCAAGAATGGTATAGCAAGGCAGAAGATCGAGCCGAGTGGTTTCTGAAGGCCGCGATGTACACCATTTCCCATGCCGAACCAACAAAGCTCATCGGCACACCCGACCGGACGACACAGGAGTCATCTCTTTCCGATCCGATTGCGGAAGGCCGAGTGACCTGGCTCCGCGATTTGAGGGGCGGGAAGGCACTCAAAGACTGCCCATATCCTTTCAAGGACAAGCTCGCCAAGGCCATTGAGGGCAAAGATTGGACCACTTACGCGGGTTTGCTGCATACTGACCATGCCGTCCGAAGGGAATTCTTTGAGGATCGGGACACACCCTCGACCGAACGTCATCCCTACAACATGGACTTCACTTACCTCTACGATCAACGCGAAGCGGACTATCGGCAATTCATGGAAGGTATGCCGAAGACCGAGGGCGATGTTTACTCCGAGATCGGTCAACCCGAGACTTGGGGTGGCCCGTTCGTTGGAATCAAGCCAGCGAATGACACCGGACGACCATCGGAGCAGGTTGCGACAATCGAGAGATTGGTCGAGGTTTGCCGAAGATGGACGACGACGCCTGAGATCGAGGATCTCAACTTCTACCGATCCTAAGCGTCATTTCACCACCCGCTCAAGCAGGGTGAAGGTTAGCCATTTTCTCGATGACGACTGGAAAACCTTCCCATTGAGAGGGAGGGGATGCGAGTCTTGTATCACGCTTGCTGTTTACGTAAAGAAATAGAACAGTCCTGCCATTTCGGAGGCCGACACCGACCGTGGTTAGCCACGGTTGATTTCGGAGTTCAGCGGCAAGCGTTCCGGCGGCTTCCTGCGGAGCCATCTTAGACTCCATGACCGGCGACCAATTCGAGGCCGCCAAAACTTGAGTTCGGAAGATTAGCAAACTCCGCGAATATGTCGTTGATGGGCAAGACAAATCCGCATTTCCCGTTATTCGACACCGCAAAGAGAATGCCGATCGCCTGCTGACCATCGTCCGATACAACCAAACTACCCGAGTCGCCGAGCAAGGCGAAGTGCTTGTCGAGTAATTGCACCACCCAAATGTGCTGAAACCACACGGTCGCTGTAAACTGACCGCTGGAGTATGGGAACGCCGTTCCGATCGGGAGCAATGCCTGAAGGATACCCCGAGTTAGTCCAGTCGAGCGACCAAATTTTTTGACCACCGTTCCAGCTTGCGGCTCGGCAACGACGGCTGGTGTGTCGTAGCCGTAGACATCATCCCCTTGCCAGGAAGTGACGCGAGCCTCATCTACCACTTCGGCAAGGGCAGCATCAACGCGACAGGGTTGAACAACGTCGGGCTGCCCGCTCCTCAATTCGATGAACATCGTGTGCCGTCCTATCTCTGTCGGGGCGAGTCCGGCGCGACCGTCCATGTTGCTGGGAGACATGATGGGAGTTCCAATGTCCGCGTGATTGCATGCCGAAAGCACATGGTTGTTGGACATCATGAAGAGTTGACCGCCGCTGGAGCGAACTAGAGCACCAAAGGTTCCGCTGTAGTTTTCACCCGTTGGAGCGCAGGAGCTACCGCAAGCGACACGTCCACCATACCGATAGTGGTTGCCGTTGCGATTTGCTCCTTTTGCAACTTCCGGCTTGATGATGAGTCTACCGATCTTGTGGATTTCAATGGGAACCCCGGTTGCGTCCCCTTCGTATCTCCTAAGATCCGTCAATGAGCCCTTCGTGACATAGATGTGAACCTTCGAACGATCTCCGCTTCCGCCCTTCTCGTATCCGATACCGAAGATGTCGAGGTCCGCCGAGCCAAATCCCGCAAGATTCGGTCCCGTTGCCGGAATTCCCGCCGCCGGTTGGACCGCTGCGTATTTTCCGATCGCTGGTGCGAATGTATAACGACCTTGCTGCAACAATTCTTTTTGCAATTGCTTGACCATTTGAAGGGCAAGCTCATCTTGTTTCGAGTCTGCTGCCATTTTTTATCTCCTGTTTCGATGTCCACTCAATCTGAACATAATTCTTCTGGGACGGAAACACCCCAGCAAGCGACCTTCTTCGAAGATCGGCCGGAGACAGGAGAATCGCATTGTGTACAAAAAAACACAATCGGATCAAGCTCTCCCTCAGAATCAGCAAATCCACCGAATCTGAGGAATGGATCGCTCGATCCATCTGATACGTAGATGAGCCATCGGAAACCAGGTGTCCTGCTCATTTTGACCCGACACAAATCCGACACAGTATGGGCCACGGAAACCCCAGACGACACCCACACATTTCCCAAGGAGACCAGAAGGAGACCAGGGGTCAGACTAGGAGACCAGGGGTCAGACTTGGTTTTTGGTTTCTAGCCGATGAGAGAAAACCAAAAACCAAGTCTGACCCCCCGCCATTTGTGACCCCCCGCCATCTGGATTTAGCCAGTCCGCCAGGCTCAGCCCGGGGACATCGGCGTAGTCCTTGGTATTGTGCGTGACCATCGTGAATCCGTGAACGAGTGCAGTCGCCGCATTCATGAGATCCATGTCAGGGGTTGGCAATCCGGCGTCGAACAGGGCTGCCCGGATTTCTCCGAACTGGCGTGCCACGGAATCGTCGATTTCAACGATTGCGATATCTTTGAGGAAGGCGAGCAAGTCGATCAGTCGCTTTGGAGATGCTTGGGCTCGAAATGCCCATGTATATAATTCGCCGGCGGTGATCGCCGAGACGTGGAGCCGGCCAGTCTACTGAAGAACCCTGTTACCGACCGGATGATTCCCCTTGAGATAGGCCGAGCAAATATCGGTGTCGAGGAGAAAACTCAAGTGTCGATCCCCGGCCGACCGAGCTTGCGACTCCGACGATTGGCTGCGAGATAGGTATCCAACTCCTCGGTGTCTTCAGCCCAGGTTCCGAAGCTGCGTCGCAGTCCTTCTCCAGGGGGAAGGTTTTCCACCTCCGCCCGAGCCTGACACCAGCGACGCAGGGCATCGGTCGAAGTCGCGATGTTCGGCGGCACGAACAGGGCTCCCACCGCTTGCACGGTGACAGCGACGTTCTGGCCATCGGGCAGTCCTGGTTCTGTCTCCAGCTCAATCGTTCTGCCGCGAACGACACCTCTGAGTGGCGTGGATGATTGGATCACCGTCTTCCTCCAGGCTTCGCGACGAACCGACGATCTCGCCTCAAGAACTGCGGCTCGTGCATGTTCTTCAGTAGAGAGCCTTTGCAGGCCAGGTGGGGCGTTCGCGGCGGTTCAACGTTCAAGATCCGGTTGGCAAGTGGACCTGGACTCCATTTCTCGTGCTTTGGCCATTTTCCCCTTTCAACGAAGAAATTGTGATCGCAAATCCCCGCCGGGGCGATTTTTTCGAATGACAGACGCTCATCGACGCAACGCTGGATTCACTCGTCCCCTGGATGGTCAGACCGATCCGAGCGATTGGGTTCGTTTTTCCCGGCAGCGGCGATCGAGGATTGGCTTCGTTTTGTCAACCGCTCCGATCGAGATGGGCCGGCTCGGGCGGCTGGAGCTTGGCTTCGTTTGGGATCGGCGATGCGTCAGGATTCGCACTGGGTTCGTTCTGGCAAGAGGTTACCCAGGGCGATTGGGTTCGTTTTGTCGCGACGTCTCCAGGGCGATTGGGTTCGTTTTGGGAAATCCCGAAGCCCGTCCACCCTCTCAACCAAAATGCTTTTGGTAAAGCCTTTTACAACTTTTCTTCGATCGAGAGACGCAGAACAGGCGCGGCTTCGATTCCGAACCGAGCCGGTCCCCGATCATCACGCCAAACCGCAACAGATGCCCGGCGCAAGCTGGACTGGCACCAGAAATTGGCGCGGCGGAATCCGTCGCGATCGATATAATCGAAATTATTGGGGTCGCCCGGCGACCGTTTGGGATGAAGGATCTCGCCCCCAGTGCCATCAGGGAGATGCGTTCCGATGCGCTTGTTTGCCCAGTCCGCCTTGATCGTCTCGATTGTCGCCGGTTCGTCGGCGTTCGCCACGGCCCAGGCGACGAAGTCGGCCCCGACCGACCCCAGAGCCGCCACCAAGCCCGCCAAACCGTCGCGTCCGGCGATCCTCGATCAGGTTCTCGCCACCGTCAACGGCGAGCCGATCATCCGCGACGATCTGTACCGCCTGCTCCAGGACACCGGTACGCCGCCCGGTGCCTCGCTCGATGAAGATCAGGACATTTACCAGAAGACGATCGAGCAACTGATCAACAGCCGGCTCCTCAAGCAGTATCTCAAGAAGCAAGCCGCCCTGGCCGTGACGGAGAAGGAAGTCGACGCCGAATTCGCGACCTTCGCCGATCAGTTCAAGAAGGATGGCCAGGACGTCTATGTCGCGCTGGCCTCGCATGGCGTCACCGTGGCTCAGGTCCGCGACGACATGGCCGCGGCCATCCGCTTCCGGAAGTATATCGAGGCCGTCGCCACCGACGCGGCGCTGAAGAAGTTCGTCGCCGAGAACAAGGACGTCTTCCACCGGAATCAGGTCCGGGCCAGCCAGATCCAGCTCATCCTCGACCAGAAGTCGACCGCGGCCGACAAGGAAAAGGCCAAGCAAAGGCTCCTGGCGATCAAACAGGAGATCGAGTCCAAGAAGATCTCCTTCGCCGACGCCGCGAACAAGTATTCCGAGGACGACAATAACAAGAAGACCCCCCGAGGCGGCGACGTCGGCTTCTTCTTTCGACAGGGACTGATCGAAGAACTGGCCGCACCCGCGTTCGCGATGAAAGTCGGCATGATCTCCGGGCCGATCGAGTCGCCGTATGGCATGCACCTGCTGATGGTGACCGATCGCAAGGACGGAACACCGGTCGATTTCGAGCAAAACAAGCTCCAGATCCGCAACGAGTACGCAGCCGACCTGCACGAGCGGATCATCGCCTCGGAGCGAAAGACCGCCAAGATCACCATCGAGAAGATGCCCGCCGACTTCTTCCCCAAGAGCACGCCGACGCCCACCGCGCCTGCTGGGACCGGAACCGGTGCCGCCAAGGCCGCGACGCCCAAGTAAATCGGTGACGCGGCGAAGCTGCAACAATTCAAAAGGGAGGGTGGTGCCGAGCCTCAGGCTCGACCCACCCTACTTTTGGGACGGAAGCGGCGACTCCACCCTACGCGAGCTGAGACCCTGGTGACGGACCCTTCACGCAGGTTCCAGGTCCGACAGATCGAGCTTGCCAA